>CAZAWS010000311.1:0-1607 GCA_964488755.1 uncultured Anaerolineaceae bacterium
CGGATTGCACGGATAATGATTTTAAAGTTACGGAGACAAACGACAAACCCCGCTGCCGAGGGCTGCGGTTAGAGCAAAGAAAAAGAAAAAAGTTTTTCTCCGTGCAATCCGCGAAAATCCGTGTACGAAAATCCTACCCCACCGAGCTTTCCATTTGAAGTTGGATGAGGCGGTTCATTTCTACGGCATATTCCATAGGGAGTTCTTTGACGAGCGGCTCAATGAAGCCAGAAACGACCATTGTGGTGGACTCTTCTTCGCTTAGGCCGCGCGACATGAGATAAAAAAGTTGCTCTTCGCCAACCTTCGAGACCGATGCCTCGTGCCCCACGCTAACATTATTTTCGGAGACTTCGATATAGGGGAAAGTGTCGGTACGGGAATTTGTATCGAGGAGCAGGGCATCGCAAACCACGCTATTTTTGACGTTATGCGCGCCTTTACGAACTTTGACTAAACCGCGATAAGAAGATTTTCCGTTACCTTTGCTAATTGATTTTGACGTAATTTTGCTGGTGGTGTTCGGCGCAAGGTGGATCATTTTTCCGCCCGCATCTTGGATTTGCCCGTCGCTGGCAAATGCCATAGAGAGGATTTCGCCATGCGCGCCCGGTTCCATGAGCAGGCAGGAGGGGTATTTCATGGTCACTTTTGAGCCAAGATTTGAATCGACCCATTCCATTGTGCCATTGCCAAAAACTTTGGCACGCTGGGTAACAAGATTATAAACATTCGTTGACCAGTTTTGGATGGTGGAGTAGCGCACACGAGCGTTTTTCTTAACAACAATCTCGATTACGCCACTGTGGAGGGCATCGGTGGTGTAGGAAGGTGCAGTACAACCTTCTACATAATGTACCTGTGCGCCCTCATCGGCAATAATAAGCGAGCGTTCAAATTGCCCGATATTGGCAACATTGAGACGAAAATAGGCTTGTAGTGGCAAATCTACGCTCACGCCTTTGGGGATGTATACGAAAGACCCACCCGACCAAACTGCGCCATTTAGCGCAGCAAATTTATTATCGGTATACGGAACAACCGTACCGAAATACTCTTTGAAAAGTTCTGGATATTGCTTCAACCCTTCTTCGATGCTCAAAAAGATAACGCCCTTTTTCGAGAGGCTTTCAAGAATGGAGTGATATACCATTTCGGATTCATATTGCGCGCCAACTCCCGACAAAAATTTCTGCTCTGCTTCGGGGATGCCGAGTTTATCGAAGGTGTTTTTAATATCATCTGGAACATCGTCCCAGTCTTTTTCCGTTCCTTCGGTGGGTTTGACGTAATAATAAATATCATCCAAATCAAGGGGAGAAATATCAGGTCCCCAAGTAGGCATTTCACGCTTCACATAATGCGCGTAAGATTTAAGCCGATAATCGAGCATCCACTGCGGTTCATTTTTCATCCTTGAGATTTCTCGGACGATATCCGCGTCTAAGCCCTTACGCGATTTATAAGCGTAATTTTCTTCTGAATCTACAAAATCGTATTTTTCTTGTCCACCGATTTTTTCGAGGGTGTTTTTATCTGGCATATTTTTTTCTGAACACGGAGTTTTCGGATTACACGGAGAAAAACTTTTTTGCTTTTCTCCGTAA
>CAZAWS010000311.1:1707-2929 GCA_964488755.1 uncultured Anaerolineaceae bacterium
AACGAGCGACATTATAGCACGCAGAACACAAAAAGTCAATAATTATGATATTTATCTAGTATATTGACAAAAAAAAAGATGGGCATTATACTTTCGCGCAAACCATGGCAAAAACACGAGACAAAATCCTTCAGGCACTACTACATAAACCGCGCTCATCCATCAACGATTTGGCGGAGGTTGTTGGCATTAACCCTATATCTGTGCGCCACCATTTAAGCAGTTTAGAAGCAAAAGGTTTAATTGATGCCGAAGAAGAACGTCATGGCGTAGGCAGACCGCGCCTTCTTTATTCCCTCACCGATGAGGGCACCGAAAAATTCCCCACACGTTACCTGCGCCTCACTTCGCGGTTGCTAAACCAACTCAAAGAAACACTCCCCAGCCCTATGGTCAAAGAGCTTTTCTCACAAGTTGCGCTCAATCTAGCAAAAGAGTACGAAGGTCAACTTGAAGGCTTAGAGATAGAAGAGCGTTTAGACCTCGTCAAAATTTTGCTCGGCGAAGAAGGATTCACCATAGAGTGGGAAAAAGACAAAGAAGAATATCTCATCCACGAAATTTCCTGCCCTTATTACAAAGTGGGCGAAAACCACCCTGAAATCTGCTCAATGGATCAAACATTAATTTCACAAATGCTGGCTGTCCCCGTTAAGCGCATACAATGTATCCTAAGTGGCGATAAACGCTGCACCTATGTTGTCGCCCCCGTCTAAAACATTCACCAAAAAGAGAGAAAAAATGAACGAAGAAAACGAACTCAACCTTATCACGTGGGATATCCACGACACCCACCCCCATTTAGTAGAGCCACTTCGAGAAAGACTATCAAAAGTCATTGATCCCGAAATCGGCATGAGCGTACTACAACTGGGATTAATTCGCAAAGTAAGCATAGAAAACGAAATCACAAAAATCCAAATGATTCTCACAACCCCCTTCTGCCCTTATGCCCCCACTATGCTCGAAGCCGCCCGCAGAGGCGCGCAAGAAGCACTGAACCAACCCGCAACGATAAATATGGGCACAGACCCTTGGGACGCCTCAATGATGGAAGACCCCGCCGCGTTAGATTGGGGCATGTATTAATCTTTCTGGATAAATAAAAAAAGCGCGACCTGCGCGTTTTAGGCTTGCTTGCCCTCAATAAGCCAACTTCCATCCCCAGCTTTATTTGTAAGCGTTCAGCCATAAGACATCAGCTTTTTCACCATCTTTTTTT
>CAZAWS010000312.1:0-2922 GCA_964488755.1 uncultured Anaerolineaceae bacterium
GCCAGCGGCAGGAGCATGGATATAAATGCGCCTGAGGTGAGCAAATGCCAGTCCTGTCCTTTTTCGCCGACAATGGATGCCAGCGCGTAGGTGATGACTCGCGTTTTCTCCCCCAAAAAGACAAGGGCAACAAGATAATCGTTCCAGACCCACAGGAATTGGAAGATGGCAAAGGATGCCAATGCGGGAACCGAGAGGGGCAATATCAGGCGAACGAAAATAGTGAAATTTGATGCACCGTCAATATAAGCCGCTTCGAGCAACTCGCGGGGGAGGGTGCTGATATAGTTAAAAAGTAGATAGGTGGCGAGCGGCAAGCCAAATCCCGTATGTGCCAGCCAAATCCCCAAAAAAGTACCGTTCAAATTTAGTTTGGTGTAATCTTGCAAAATCGGAACCAAAGAAATCTGCAAGGGAACGACGAGAATCGCCACAATCATTGTGAAAAAAAGGTCCCTGCCCGGAAATTTGAGCCAAGAAAATCCAAATGCAGCAAATGCGGCAATCAAAATCGGAATGACCGTAGCCGGAATAGCCACCGCAACAGAGTTTAGAAATGCACCGCCGAGATTATTTCCTTTGCGTGTGATTTCATTTCCTCCAGCGTCCGTAAAGGAGATTTCCTTGCCGGTAATAACATCTTTGTAGTTATCGAGGGTCAAGTTTGTGGCAAATCCTACCCAGACTTCTTCGCTGATAATAATTTTTCGGCTGCGTTTATTGCCGTACCAAGTCAGTTTACGACCATCGGGTAAAACAACGCCTTCGCGCCATTCTTCAAAAGTGGCAGAAGTGCCTTCGATAGCAATTTGTCCATTTACGTCAATATCATCTTCAAGGATGAGTTCGCCAGTATCGGCATCTACTTTGTGGGGAAAAATAGCCCACCAGCCAGAATTGAAAATATCTTGGCTATCTCTAAATGAAGTGATAAAAACGCCCAAGGTTGGCACAAGCCATACCAGACAGATTAAGATTAAAACCCCATTGATAATAAGAGATGATCTTCTTTTCTGACCTTTTAAGCTGCTAGTAGCCATTAGAAAGCCCTCCTATCTTTATTGAATTCGCGCAAATTGTAGACAATGACTGGAACAACGGCAATTAAGAGAATAATTGCGATCGCAGAAGCACGCCCTGTATTGCCATAGGTGAAGCGTTGTAGATAGAACTCGTTAGCAATCACGTTTGTACCGTTATTACCGCCCGTCATCACTCGAACAATGTCGAATAACTTCAAGCTGAAAATAACGATTGTGGTCGTAACAGTCAACAGCGTTCCTTTGATATAAGGAATAGTAATGCCAAAGAAGGCTTGTACTTCAGTCGCACCATCTATGCGGGCGGATTCCAGTAACTCGTCTGGGATGCCTTTGATCGCAGAGGAGATAATGACCATCGCAAATCCTGTTTGGAGCCAAACCATGATGATGATGAGGAAAAAATTATTCCACGGGGGCAAATTGAGCCAAGGTTGCGATTCCCCGCCTAATGCTAAAACAATCGCATTAAGCAAACCGATTTCATGAATGCCAACGCCCACGCCTCGATAGGTGTATACAAATTTCCAAATCACACCTGCGCCAACAAACGAAATTGCCATTGGCATAAAAATAATGGCTTTATAGATAGGTTCAAATTTGCTACGGTCTGCTAGTACAGCCACCAGCAAGCCAAATCCCACACTGAAGGCTGTGCCAAAAACCATCCACAGCAAATTGTTGCGAAAGGTTTCGAGCATGATTCGGTCTGTGAAGGCAAATTGGTAGTTCTCAAAAATTGCCCAACCTGTCCCAATCCATTCCTGCCCCAACGCCCCTTTGAAGCTCAAAATCAAGGTACGCACAACGGGAATGGCGAGATACCACGCCATGATGGCAACGGCGGGACCAATAAAGACGAAGGGTTGTAGCTTTCGTCCCCATGCGCCCGGCAATTGTTCTACAAACCAATTTAGGACAACGAAAAGGAGGGCTACACCGCCCACCCCCCAAAGGATGGCGACCAAAATAATAACGAGTTGTGGCGCATCGCTATCTCGTAAGAAGAGAAATACTTGCCATAATCCCCAAAATGTAGCCATAGATACTAAAAAAGAAAGAAGTATTCGTCCAAGAGTTGCAAAAACAGGTGAATCTTTTTTGGATGTTGGCATAGACTTTACCTCCTAATTTGTAGCGCAAGATTTATCTTGCACTTTTGGGCAAACGCAAGATAAATCTTGCGCTACGGGAATATGTGGGATGAAGAGCGGCGCATCGTTCTTGATTTCAACTTGCGTGCTGTTAAGTAGCGTTTTCTTGGCGGAAACATTTTCTCGTTAAAGTGCCTTGTAGTAAGGGCTTCAGCCCTTTCACTTGCAACCTATAAGGGCTAAAGCCCTTACTACGAGGGGGGCTTGTTCACGCCGAGAAGATGTTTGGGATTCAGCACCCCAGCTCAAATCACGTTCGATGCGAAATAAAGAGAAGGAATCTGACAGGTCTTAAAGACCTGTCAGATTTATCATACTAAAAACTTATTCGGGCCAAGAGGCGTCAATCTGCTGGAGAGCATCTTCCATTTCAACAGTACCGCTAACGTAATCGGTCATGTATTTCCAGAAAGTGCCTGCGCCAACGGAGCCGGGCATAAGATCAGAGGCATCGAAGCGGAAGGAATCCGCGTTTAAGATGATTTCTGCAACGCCACGGGTAACGGAGTCTGCGTACCAATCTAAGCTAGAGTCGTTATGCGGTGAAATTGCGCCACCAGCCTCTACCCAACCTTTGACAGAGTCGCCGGTGGAGAAGTATTGAATGGTTGCACGAACTTCGGGGCGGTCATTGAACATGGCGTAAATATCGCCTGCGCCGAGGACGGGTTTTCCATATTGCTCATCAATTGGGGGCAGATAGAAGAAATCATAATCTACGCCAGCTT
>CAZAWS010000313.1:0-2916 GCA_964488755.1 uncultured Anaerolineaceae bacterium
CTTCAACCAAAGCGTCAATTTCTTCTTTGGTATTGTAGATATAAAAACTCGCTCGCGTTGTGGCTCTTACGCCACAAGCTTCGTGCAAAGGCTGAGCGCAATGATGACCCGCGCGAACAGCAATACCTTCACCATCTAAAATTTGAGCAATATCGTGGGGGTGAAGCCCATCCATCACAAAAGATGCCACGCCGCCCTTATGCTCTGCAGAGGGACCAAAAACGGTTAGGCTAGGAATCTCTGCCAGCCTTGCTAAGGCGTATTCGACAAGGGCATGTTCGTGGGTTTCTATCGCATCCATGCCGAGATTTTGAAGATACGCCGCCGCCGCACCAAAGCCAACGGCTTCTGCAATGGCTGGGGTGCCCGCTTCAAATTTATAAGGCACTTGATTGGTCACAAAAGAGCGCAAATGAACAGTTTTAATCATATCGCCACCGCCCATGAATGGGGGCATGGCATTTAACAAATCCATTTTGCCGTAAAGCGCGCCAATCCCTGAGGGACCAACCATTTTATGCGCCGAAAAAACGAGAAAATCTGCATTCAAATCTTGCACGTCTACAGGGAGATGTGGCACAGATTGCGCGCCATCTACCAAAGCGACCGCACCTGCATCATGTGCCAATTTGATAATCTCTTTGGCCGGTGTAATTGTGCCTAAAACATTCGACATCTGCGTAAAGGCAACTAACTTTGGTTCCAAAGTGAGGAGCTTCTTATACGCATCCATATCGAAGAGATAATCATCGGTGACCGGCACAAACTCCAATATCAAATCTTGCTCTTCGGCAAGCATTTGCCATGGGACAAGATTCGAGTGATGCTCCATTTCTGTCAGAATAATCACATCGCCAGATGCTAAATTTTCACGTCCCCATGTTTTGGCAATCAAATTAATAGATTCTGTTGTATTTCGCGTAAAAATCACTTCACGCGCAGATACCGCGTTAATCAAACTTGCCACTTGTTCACGCCCCTTCTCATACATCGCTGTCGCTTCTTCGGCTAGCGTATGCACGCCACGATGGATATTCGCGTTTGAAAAACGATAAAACTCATTCATCGCGTCAATTACGATATTCGGCTTTTGGGCAGTTGCCGCAGAATCAAGGTAAATCAGCTTTTTATCACCAATCTCACGTTCAAGAATTGGAAAATCAGCGCGTACCGAGTTTTGGTCAAAGGACATTTTCATCATATTTACTACTTAGAAGCGCGCTTAATCGGGCGGATCTCTTTTGAATTGGTTGGAACCCATAAAATTCTATCTGGCACCATCCACCCTTCGGTAAGATAAATGTTCATCTGAAATTGCACGGCAACCAACTTATTATCGACTTGTGCAACCACGCCCTTCGACCAGCCCCGTACACGCTCCTTTTCTTTATCATCATGGTCACAATAAACTTCTACTCTGTCAGCAACCTGATATTCGTGCGGTTTTTCTGGTGGTTTCATAAAAGCCATAAATATTCTCCTAGAAAATTGTAATGCGAGATAACTTTTGCATTACGCCAATTTTTCTGCAATCGCCCTTTCTAAACGCACACGCACATCTTCAACAGGAATACGCTGCAAAATAGGGTCAAAAAAGCCCTCTACCATCAGCCTTTCCGCATCCGCTTTAGGGATACCACGACTAAGCAAGTAGAAAAGCGGTTCATCGTCAATTTTACCAACGGTTGCACCGTGTGAACAGCGCACATCGTCTGCCAAAATCTCTAAACCGGGGATGGAATCAGCCCGAGCTTCTTCACTGAGCAATAAATTTTTATTCGATTGATACGCATCTGTTTGCTGTGCGTTCGGCGCAACATAAATCATCCCCTGCCATACAGATCGGCTACTTCCTTTTACGACTCCTTTAAATAGGAGATTGCTGTAAGTGTGCGCGACATGGTGGTCTTGTTGCGTATCGTGATCTAAGTGCTGGTCTTCATCAGCGAAAAACAGACCTGACATTTGGCTTGACGCGCCCTCCCCAACATGATCGAGGGCTGAAAAGTTTTTCGTCAACCGGCTCCCGGTTGCTCCAAAAACCCAATCTAAATCCGCATTTCTTCCAATTTTGGCGCGTTCGTGGCTAAAATTCCAAATATGCCTGCCCCAAGATTGGATTTCAATAAATCGTAATTTGGCACTATCTTCAAGTGTGATTTCAACAATGCCTGCGTGCATAGAATCGCTAACTTCTGTAGGTGAAGCGGATTCATGAATATAAGTCGCAGATGCACCTTCATCTAAATAAATAATTAAATGAGAAAGATGTGCCAAATTTGCTCCTGCGCCCCATAAAAGGCTGTGAAGTGGCTTTTCTATATGTACATTGCGCGGGATGTAGAGCAAAATCCCGTTTTGGGCGAGGGCGGCTGTGAGGGCGGAGAATTTGTCGGTTTCAGCGGGAATGACTGTACCGATTAATTTTGCTAATAATTCGGGATGTTCTTTCTTTGCCCTTTGAAAATCAGTGAAAATAACGCCTTTTTCTACTAGTTCTGGGGAAAGTCTAGCTCCGAAAGGTTTTGTTTGGGTTTCAAGGACAATTTGTCCGTCAAAATCGCCTGCTAGTAATTCTTCAGGAACAGGTGCCAATTCTTCAAATACGCCATCTTCGGGAAGTTGAAAATCGCCGATGGGCATCTTGCGCAGACTGGTGCGCCGCCATGCTTCCTCAGATGTTGAGGGGAGACTCAGCTCGTTAAACGCGTCCCAAGCTGAATTCACGTATGAAGCGAGGGGTGAGTTGCTGGGGTCAGCACTCACGGGGGGAGAAAAGTTGAATGTTTGGGTTCGCACATCACGCTTGCGTCCCACTTTAGTATTTTTTGTCATAATTTTTCTTTAGAACACGGAGTTGACGGATTGCACGGATAATGATTTTAAAGTTACGGAGACAAACGACAAACCCCGCTG
>CAZAWS010000314.1:0-2892 GCA_964488755.1 uncultured Anaerolineaceae bacterium
CAAAATCTTTGTGCCGCCTTCGTGCGCTTCGTGTTTAAAACTTCCTTAAAAGTCCATCAAGCCTTTGCCATCTTTAAATAGGCTTCCATAAATTGGTCTAAATCACCATCTAAAACGGCATCGGTATTGCCCATTTCAAAATTAGTGCGATGGTCTTTGACCAAATGGTAGGGATGCAAAACATAGGAGCGTATCTGACTGCCCCATTCAGCTTTGGTGTATTCGCCACGCAACTCATCTAATTCTTTTTGTTGTTTTTCTTCTTCTAAAGCCATTAAGCGCGCCTTCATCACCTTTAGTGCATTTTCACGGTTTTGCAATTGCGAACGCTCATTTTGGCAGGTAACAACTACGCCGGTAGGGATATGGGTCATACGCACAGCGGTTGAGTTTTTCTGCACACTCTGCCCGCCCGCGCCAGATGATTTATACACATCCACGCGCAAATCTTTGGGATTGATTTTTATATCTAGGTCTTCATCGCCGATTTGGGGCAAAACTTCGACTAAAGCAAAAGATGTGTGCCGCCGATTCGCTGAATCAAAGGGAGAGATACGCACGAGACGATGCGTCCCCTTTTCTGAGCGAAGATAACCAAAAGCATAATCGCCAGAAATGGCGATAGTAACACTTTTTATCCCCGCTTCTTCACCAGCGGTTGAATCTAAAATGCTGAGCTTATATTTTCGTTTTTCTGCCCAACGCAAATACATGCGTTGAAGCATTTCTGCCCAATCTTGGGAGTCAGTTCCCCCCGCGCCCGCATGGATAGCGAGCAACGCATCTTCTTTATCGTATTTGCCCGAAAGCATTGCCCGAAACGCCCGCTCGTCTAAATCTTTCTCAATTGCCCCTACTTCGGCTTCTAACTCATCCACTATGCTGGCATCGCCCATCTCGGCAAGCTCAAGCAAATCGTTGAGTTGCGCGGAAAACGCTTTCCAAGATTCGCTTTCATCTCGAAATGCGGTCGCTTTCTTCATCACTTTTCGAGCGTGGTTTGAATTGTTCCAAAAACTGGGGTCTGCCGATTCTTTTTCTAATTTTTTAAGTTTCTCTTCTTTAGCAACTAAGTCAAAGACGCTCCATAAGTTCAAGAGTGAGTTTTTCTGCCTTTTTTAATCGTGTCAAAATTTCTTGCATGGGATTCTCCGTACTTTTAAAATGCTGCTAAAATGCCTTCAATGAAAGCATCGGGGTTAAAAACTTCTAAATCTTCTACTCTTTCGCCTAAACCCGCGAATAAAATGGGCAACTTAAGTTCATTCCGAATGGCAAAAACTAAACCGCCACGCGCAGATGAATCTAATTTGCTGAGAATTATACCGGTCACATTTACAGATTCATTAAAAGCGCGGGCTTGTTGAAGCGCATTCTGCCCCGTGGTCGTATCCATTACCAGCCAGACCGCATGGGGTGCGCCGGGCAAGGCTTTACCCACAACTCGCTCTACTTTTTCTAATTCTTGCATGAGATTAAAACGCGTGTGAAGGCGACCTGCGGTATCTATGATGATGACGTCCGCATCGCGCGCGATGCCAGCTTGAACAGTGTTATACGCAACTGCGCCGGGATCGCTCTCGGGTTGACCTGAGATGACGTTAATAGACAGCCTTTCTCCCCAAACTTGAAGCTGTTCTACAGCCGCGGCTCTGAATGTGTCTGCCGCGCCGAAAAGCACTTTCTTATCTTGAGCTAAAAAGCGCGCGCCCAACTTTGCGGCGGTGGTCGTTTTACCCGATCCGTTTACGCCAACGAGTAAAATAACGCTCGGCGGGGATTCTGCCAAGGTCACGTTTTGCCGATCGTCTAGGCGGGAGCGCAACTCCGTTCGGAGTGCAGATTTAAGCTCATCGGCGCGTATCAAGCCCAAATCACGCGCGTTCCGCTGAAGGGTTTCGATGATGTCGGTGGCCGTCGCGATTCCTAAATCTGCTTGAATGAGGAGAGCTTCCAAATCATCCCAAGTTTCATCGGTAATTTCACTCGTGCCTAAGATGTTGGCTACACGTCCAAAAGCCGATTTGCTGGTCTTGGCAAGTCCATTTCGCCATTTTGAAAAGGTATTATTCATAAGAAACGATTATAACATGCGATTTATGTTATACTGCCATGAATTGGAAAATGGAGCTTTTATGACAACGAATATCAAAGTCACTTGGCGAGATGGAAACACTTTTCTCGGTGAAAATGAGAGCGGCGGCAAGGCTGAATTGGGAGGAGAACATATCCGCCCAATGCAAATGGTCTTGGTTGCGCTGGCTGGCTGTAGCGGCGTAGACGTGGTAAGTATCTTGCAGAAAAAACGCGTAACTTTTAGTGATTTGCAAATTGAAGTAAGCGGAGAACGCGCAGACACGCACCCCAAAGTGTATACGGATATTTATATGAGCTATTCGATTTGGGGTGAGGATATTAAAGAGAAAGACGTAGAGCAGGCGATAAGGCTTTCAGAAGATAAGTACTGCTCTGTGAGTGCTATGCTAAAATCTACAGCAAAAATCCATTCAGATTATAAAATTTTAGAGAAGAAAAATGTTTGACGAACCCATTAACGTTACTGATGCCGCTTTCGAGAAAACCGTGCTGAAATCAACTTTGCCAGTTGTGGTTGATTTTTGGGCACCCTGGTGTATGCCTTGCAAGATGGTTGCTCCTATTTTAAAAAAACTAGCAAAAGAAATGGCAGGGGAAGTATTATTTACCAAAGTGGATACAGACCAATATCCACTTTGGGCACAAAAATTTGGCGTTCAGGGAATCCCTACCATGCTTTTCGTTGCTAAAGGAAAAGTTGTCCACAGCCAAGTTGGCGCACTGCCTGAGCCTATGCTCAGAAATGTAATAAAGAATTTTCTTGAAGTTGTATAATAGACTCTAAATAAAAAAAGA
>CAZAWS010000315.1:0-2888 GCA_964488755.1 uncultured Anaerolineaceae bacterium
GTGGATGCAATCTGGGTGCCGGCTTTAGACGCGATTGCCCTTCTCCAACAACTATCTGCGCCCCAACCGATTCTAGACGGAACGCGCGTGGACGTTGGGCTTGTTACCCCTTTCTGGAGCAGAGTTGCGTCTCTGGCTTTAGAGACCCTGTCCGCGCAAAAACTTATTCCCATCATTGAGGGCAAAGACGCGCGCTGGTTGCCCGTTTTAGATAGTCCGCGCGATGCTCAACGATTATCTCAATTAGAAAAAGCAATGCCGCCTTTATGTCGGGCAGAATTCCCTGAAATCTCCTCACGAAACTTGTTAAACAGCTTTCTGAACACCTTCTGCGATTCTCTCGCACGCACTTGGGGGAAAGATGCCGCGCCAAAAGCAGAAAATGAGCCTGCTTCTCGTTGGATTTCTGCGTTATTCAATAAAAACCCCGCTATTCAACTTTCGTCCAAGCAAATTCGACTCTTAAAACCTAGCCACCGCGCCTGGATGCGAAATCTGCACGTTGCAGGGGATGCGATTTCACGCATCGCCTTTCGTTTGGAAGCACCCGCATCAGAAAAAGAGGCGTGGAATTTGCATTATCTGATTCAAGCAAAAGATGATCCCAGTTTGCTGATTCCCGCCAGTGAAGTTTGGAAGAAATCAAAAGGTGCGCTAACGCGTTTGGGACATCGTTTTGAGCAACCACAAGAGAAATTGCTCACGGGATTAGGTTATGCAGCGCGTCTTTTCCCACCGATTACGAAAAGTTTAAAGAGCAAAGTCCCCACAGAGTTGAGCATAGACACCCAAAACGCCTACTCTTTTTTGCGTGAAACCGCGCCTATTTTAGAAGGCGCGGGATTCGGAATTCTTGTCCCGCCGTGGTGGAATAAAAAAAGGGCGCGCTTGGGAGTCAAGGCAAAACTGAAAGCGAGCAATGACAAAATTGCAACGGGAAATATGACGCTGAAAAACCTGATTAGCTATGAATGGAAACTTTCTCTCGGCGATACAGAATTGACAGAAGAAGAATTTAAAGCTCTCGCAAATATAAAATCTCCATTGGTACAGATTCGCGGGGAATGGGTCACGTTAAATGCAGAAGAAATTGAAGCGGCGATAGCCTTTTGGAAAAAACAGCAATTTGAAGGCGAAATGACTTTGCTCGAAGCCATGCGATTGGGTTTGGGCGGCGAAGAATCTGCGGGCGGATTGAAAATCAGCCAAGTAGAAACCGATGGCTGGCTAAAAGAATTAATGGAGAGCTTTGAAAAATCCGAAAAGCTAGAAGAATTAGAACAACCAGCAGGTTTGGACGGGACATTGCGCCCCTATCAAAAATATGGTTATTCGTGGTTGGCATTTTTGCGTAAATGGGGCATGGGGGCATGTTTAGCCGATGATATGGGGCTGGGTAAAACAATCCAGACCATTGCGCTTTTGCAACGTGAGAAAGAATTAAATGGCAAACTCTCTGCGCCCGCCTTGTTAATCGCGCCGACTTCTGTCGTCACGAATTGGGAGCGGGAGATTGGCAGATTCGCACCTAATTTACAGACTTATGTCCATCGGGGGGCAAGCAGGCTCAAATCACGCGCGTTCCGAGAAGCTATCCAAGATAAAGATGTGGTGCTGACCAGTTATCCGCTGGCACGCATAGATGCTAAATCCATCCAAAAAATTCAATGGCTGGCAGTAATTTTGGATGAAGCGCAAAATATCAAAAATCCGGGTGCAAGACAGACTCAAGAAATCAAAAAGATTGATGCGGGCTTCAGAATTGCGCTGACGGGGACACCGGTCGAAAATCGCCTTTCAGAATTATGGTCAATTATGCAATTTTTGAACCCCGGCTATTTGGGGAGCAAAAAGGCTTTTCGTGAGAAATTTTCTCTGCCCATTGAGCGTTATCAAGATAAAGAAGCGGTGGCGCAATTGCGGCAATTGACCACGCCATTTATCTTGCGGCGCGTGAAAACCGACCCGACTGTGATTGACGATTTGCCTGAAAAAGTGGAGACGAAGGTTTATTGCTCGCTGACCGAAGAGCAGGCGACTTTGTATGAAGCGGTGGTGCAGGATGTGATGAAAAGGATTGCGGAGGAAGATGGGATGCAGCGGCGGGGTTTGGTGCTAAGTATGCTGATGCAATTGAAGCAGATTTGTAATCATCCTGTGCAGTATTTGCATCAGACCGGTAAAAAGGCGGGGAGCGTTTCGCTCGATAATCGTAGTGGAAAGCTGGAGCGTTTGGGCGAATTGCTCGAAGAAATTTTGGCGCGGGGCGACCGCTCTTTGATTTTTACGCAATTTACCGAAATGGGCGGAATTTTGACAGATTATTTGCCGAAACATTTTGGCGTAGCGACCCAATTTTTGCATGGTGGCACACCCGCCAAAAAACGGGATGAAATGGTGCGCCGTTTTCAAGAAGATGATTCTGCCCCACCGATTTTCATTCTTTCGCTCAAAGCGGGCGGAACTGGCTTGAACTTAACCCGCGCAAATCACGTTTTTCATTTTGACCGCTGGTGGAACCCAGCAGTTGAAAATCAGGCAACAGATCGCGTTTTTAGAATTGGGCAGAAGCGAAATGTGCAAGTGCATAAATTTGTAACCACCGGTACTTTGGAGGAGATGATTGACGATATGATCGAATCCAAAAAAGCTCTAGCAGACGCAGTGGTCGGCTCAGGCGAAAAATGGATGACAGAAATGAGTACAGACGAGTTACGAAAAGCGGTTAGTTTGAGAAAGTTTTAGTTTTTGTACACGGAGTTACGCGGATTGCACGGAGAAAAAACTTTTTTTGTTTTTTTTGTAACTTCAAAGTCTTGCTCCGTGTAATCCGTACAATCCGTGTACAGAAAAAAAGAGAGATTCTATGTCTTATCGTTATTATTACA
>CAZAWS010000316.1:0-2872 GCA_964488755.1 uncultured Anaerolineaceae bacterium
ATTAAGGGCAATCAAGCCAAAAACGCGCGCGAAGCGGAGATTCTTTCCTGATTTTTAGGTGTTTTTTGTGAAATCTTACTGAATGAGATACGCGGTGAGATTTCGTCCCGCCCAAACTGCGCCTAGTCCTAAAATGACATTCGCCCCGATATTTAGATAAAATAGAAGACTCTGACTATCTTGAAAGAGATTGAAACTGTCAGAGCTAAAGGTAGAGAAGGTAGTAAACGCGCCCAGAAATCCGAGAAAAATAAAGGCACTCGCTTCTGGTGTGAATATATCACGGGCTTCGGCTAGCTGGGCGAGTACGCCAATGAATAAACAGCCCAGTATATTAACCGCAAGTGTGCCGATGGGGAATTGTGTGAGTTTTGTCCAATTTTGAACGTAGGTGCTGAGTAGATAGCGCAGTACTGCGCCTAAAAATCCCCCTGCACCAATTAAAAGAAAAGTGCCCATGTGCTTTGCTCCATATTTCTAAAGTAGTTTTTTTGGAGCTTTAGCCCAAAGGCAATAATTTATGAACTCCAGTGTTGATAATGCGCCTATTCTAAAGGTGATGGGGTTTTGAGGCAAGGGGTTCATTTTTTTAGCGGATACCGTAAGATAGTTCTTTCTTTTTCAGGGTTTTTGTGGCGAGGGTCGCTAATATAAATTTCATGATAAGGCTGGGCTAGGGTATGGTTTTCATCGTGGACAAAGGTATTTATTCTTTCAATTGTCATAGGGATTAGCCCAAAAGAGCTGACGTGCATAATTTGCACCGCCGCCCCCTCGTGGAAAGGCTCAAAACGGGCTAAAGTTAAGGCGGGAATTTCTCCTTGTTTTTTCTTTAAACTAGCAACGGCATTTTCGAACATTTCTATTGTGATATGTTCAGGTTGCATCATCATCATTGTCCAAGCCCATTTTGTGCGATTTTTATAATCATTCTCTTCTGTTGGATACCAGAGAGCCTCTAAGGGCATTGTATTATAGTCAATGGGGTTTTTACGATTTAGCTTAGACATAAACTTTAACGTGAAAGATATACCGTTAAGTGTATTGAGCGCATCTTGAAAAGTCTCAGATGTTGAGAGTCTTGTCCCTGCTTCCATTTCTCCGTCTAGCATGACGAAATTAAATTCAGGAACTTCTACAAAATCTACGTGGCGAGCAGAGGGTGCATATAATTGCATAATTTCTTCTGACAATTTTAATTTGGACATGAAGTACTCCTGAGCCAATGAACGATACTTCCCTATTATACCCGATGCTGGCGCAAGATAGATGCGAAAGAAAGAATTGCTCTTTAGTTTTCTGTAAAATTGCCTCGTTGAATGGTGTTTTTGCCAAATCGTTCATTCAAATTATCTAAAACCTTTTCTAGCTCTCTTGATTTTTTTGCTCCCTCTTCCCACAAAGAGAGTTGGCGCAGGGGAGGTCCCAATCCACTAACGCCTACGCCAATCAATCGCACCGATTTTCCTGCCGGGCGTAATTTTTCTAAGAGAAATTGCACAGCTTCAAAAATTTCGGCTTCGCTATCAGATACAGAGGGGAGTGTTTTTTGCCGCGTTATTGTCTCGAAATTGCTCCAGCGAATTTTGAGCTTCACCGTTTTTCCAGCCAACTCTGCTTTTCTTAAACGTCTTGCCACTTTTCTCGTGAGTGCGTGCAAAGTTTTTTGCAACTTGGCATTATCGGAGACATCGTGAAGAAAAGTCGTCTCTTGGCTAATCGATTTGGTTTCTCGTTCGGTCACAATTGGGCGTGCATCAATGCCGCGAGCGTGGCGTGATAAATCCAGACCGTGTTTGCCAAATTGCTGTATCATCGTTTTTTCGGATTGTTTTGCGATTTCTCCGATGGTGTAAATGCCGCGTTCAGCTAATTTTGTCGCCGTTTTTGGTCCCACGCCCCAGAGCATTTCTACGGGGAGAGGGGATAAAAATCCCGCTTCTTCTCCCGCAGGAACAACGGTGATTGCAAAAGGTGATTTGCCGTGTTGGGCAGATTTTTTGCCGACATCGTTCGCTATTTTTGCGATTAATTTATTCGTTGCGACTCCAACGGACGATGAAAGTCCCGTTTCGTTCTTGATTTTGGCTTGGAGCCTGCCCCCAATCTTTTCTGCGGTGTCGGGCAGGTCGCTTAGGTCTAAAAACGCTTCGTCTATAGAAATCTGCTCTACGAGTGGCGTGATATTGTGTAAATATGCCATCACCTTTTTAGAGGCTTCCCCATATAAATGATGTTTAGCGGGGACAATGAGCATCTTTGGGCAAAGGGCTAAGGCGCGCCCCATCGGCATCGCAGAGTGGACTCCGTGCGCTCGTGCTGCATAAGAACAAGAAGCGACTACGCCGCGCTCATTTGGCTTTCCCCCAACGGCAAAGGCTTTATCGCGCAGAGATGGATCGTGGAGTTCTTCTACGGCGCAGAAAAAAGCGTCTAGGTCGAGGTGAATGATTTTTCGGTTATCCACAGATTACACAGATTGGGCAGATTTTTGGTTTGAGTAGCCCCAGACGAGGCGTTTGTATTCCAGACTTGATGTGCCAAAATTGATTAACAAACCACGTCGAAATCCTGTTGCCTTAAGGTAGTTTAGAACTTGGCTTTCTTCGATTGTGCTGAGACGCGAAAGAGCTTTGAACTCTACGATGATGTCTGAAAAACAGATAAAGTCAGCACGGTATTTGGTCGGTAGAATGCTATTTCTATAGGTGATTGGTAAAGCAACTTCTCTTTGAAAGGGGATGTTTTGATAAGCAAATTCAAGCAGTGCCGCTTCTTGATATACTGCCTCAAGAAAACCATGCCCCAGTCTTTTGTGAATCTCCATTGCCGCACCAATTATGGCGTAGGTTTGTGGATCGCGTCTGTTGAT
>CAZAWS010000317.1:0-2872 GCA_964488755.1 uncultured Anaerolineaceae bacterium
AGCAACTTCTCCAAAAGCGCAAGTTCGTCTTTCTCGCTAGAAACTGCCCCATCCAGCCACGCATCGCGTAACTGCGATAAAATCTCTTTATATTGGGGACTTGGCTTCAGCCCACGTTCTTTCAAATCATCGCCACTAATTTTAGGGTGGATATTGCGCCAGTTTGCGAGATATTCTTGGATGTTTTCTCGTAAATCATCATCTATATCGCAAAGGGATGCCGCGTAGAGAGCAAGGGGTGGAATTCCGTCTAGGCGGCGTACCCATTGGCTGGGCTTTGCATCTGATAATGTAGTGAGGTCATCGCAAAGATTTCTTGCAGCAAAGAGGGCGTCTTCTAGTGCGGCGTGGAAATGTAATCTTTTGCATAAGACACGCAATTTTTTGTGAGGAAGAGGGAGTAGCCAAGCCAAGTATCCGAGCGCACGGCGTTTGTTGAGATGGGCGATGGTCGGGATTTCGCCGAGAAGAGACGGGATTGAGAAATTGAGAGCCACGTCCAAACGCGCGCCAAGATCAGGGTCAGGAGCGAGGGCGGGGGAGATGGCGGGGAGCAAGCCTAATGCTGAAAGGCGGGAAAACATCTCGACTGCGCGCGGCTCGTCCAGAATCAAATCTAATTCGTGGCGAATACGTTGCCCCGTTAGTTCGGCGAGGAGCGGATGCGCTTCGTCCATCAATTCTTTGGTGCGGATGCCGAGCGCAAATCCGAAACGTTGCTCAAAGCGGACGGCGCGCAAAATGCGAGTAGGGTCATCCACGAAAGAGAGCGAATGCAAAACGCGCACCAGCCCGCGCTCGAGGTCGACGAGACCGCCCCAATGGTCGTGGAGTTCACCATAATGGGGTTTATCGAGACGCAGGGCGAGAGTGTTGATGGTGAAATCTCGGCGATGCAAATCGAGTTTGATTGAGCCGCGCGAAACGGTGGGAAGTGCGGTGGGACTGGCGTAAAATTCTTTGCGAGCGGTAATAAAATCTAGGAAGGTTGGAAGGTTATTATCCACAGATTTCACAGATTGCACAGATTTTTTCTTTGGTAAACCGCCGCTGGGGACAGCGGCTAGAGCATTCTTTGTTTTTTTGCTTTTATTTCGTGTTTCCTCGTGTACCTTCGTAGACACAAAAGTTGAACCTTCGAGAAACCATTTTGCGGTACGAAAACGCTCATGTTTGGTAATGCGCCCTCCGTATTTTTCTGCCATCTTTTCGGCTAAAGCAATTGCATCGCCTTCGACCACAAAGTCGAAATCTAGACTAGGACGTTCTAAAATCAAATCTCGCACAAATCCGCCCACTAAATATAAAGCTGAATTTTCACTTTCTGCCTCTTCGGAAACTTTACGAATCAAATCGAGCCGCGCTTTGGGTAGAGCGTTCGATAGCAGTTCTGCGTAATTATTTTTTCCCCGCACGCTATCGGGCGCAAGGGTTTTAAGCAAGTCGGTGCGCGTCACGATGCCCACCACTTTGCCCGCTTCGACCACCGGAATCTGCCCCCAACCGCTGTCCCGCATTCTCCGTTGGATGGTCGCCAACGCATCGTTGAGCGCAAGGGTCACTTCGCCAGCTTCCATTACTGAGCCAGCATTCGCATCCATTTTGTGAGAAATTGCTCGGTCTACGGTGCGGCGATTGAGCAAGCCCACCACTTTCCCGTTTTTGACCACGGGATAGCCCTCATAGCCAAATTTTTTCATCAATTCAGCAGCTTTTGCCACCGATGTTTCTGGTGAAAGTGTTTGGGGACCACGGGACATTATCTCGGCAACGGTGATGGATGGTTGGATTTCTTTCTTAAGAATTTCTAGGATGTGAAGACAAGGGACGTTCGTACTTCGACTAGGCTCAGCATCCGCGTTTTGGGCTTGCGTGCTGATTAATTGGCTTGGTGCCTGCCCCTGCCCCCCTCTAACTCCCCCCGAAAGGGGGAGAACTTGGTTCTCCTTAATAAGTGCTGCCGCGGCGCGTGGATGTCCGCCGCCGCCCAGTTTTTTGGCAATTTCTCCCACATTGATATTATCCGAAGAAGAACGCGCTACAAGCCGCGTTCCGCTGGAAGTTTCAACAAGAATAAAGAGCGCGTCAGGATCGAGGAGATCGCGAAGTTTATGGGCAAGAGAAGAGATTTCTTCATCTGAACCCCGTGCATCTCCGCAAGCTATGACGACTTGATGTCCATTAATCTCATGTGTGACAGCATTGGCGCAAAGCTCATCGTAGATTTTTCGCTGATTTGGAGAAAGGGGCGCGTTAAGAAAATCGGCGGCGATGTTGAGGTCGGCACCTTGCTCAAGGAGCCAGGCAACAGCTCGGACATCGCGGGGCGTGGTGCTGGCGTAAGATAAGGAGCCAGTATCTTCGTAGATGCCGAGTAGAAGCAGAGTCGCCTGAATAACAGATAAATGCTTGTCGGAGGCAACCAAGTCTTCGGTCAAGAGCGTTGCGACCGCGCCGACTAAATCAACGCGCACATCCCAATTATCCGGTAAATCTTCTCTTAACGGATGATGATCGAGGACGCGGACGCGCGTCTTCTTCCCCATCCCCTTGATAGTCATTAAAGATTGTGTGTCTACAAGAAGGACTTCTTCTATTTTTTTTCGTGTGAGGTCTCGCTGTTCAACAAAGGGGAATTCTCGTCCATAAAGCGTAAGGAAAGCGCGCAAATTGCGATTGAGTCGGCGCGGCAAAACGGGAATAAATTCTTCGTTGAGCAGGTGCGCGCCGAAGAGGGAGGCAAGGGCATCAAAATCGGTGCGTTCGTGGGTGAGAATGATTTGCATAGGCTGATTATAATGGATATGTGAATTTTAAAGGTATAACTTCAGAGATGGGAGCACTAAAGAGTTGTTGGTTAATTTTACGCCGC
>CAZAWS010000318.1:0-2842 GCA_964488755.1 uncultured Anaerolineaceae bacterium
CTATTTATCCCCAAAAGAAAAATCAATCTCCTCCGCCACTAGTTCTAAATCTTCCGTGAAAGGGCTACAAAGCATATACAGGAACAGTCACTTCGCGCTGTATATGTCTTTTATTACGAACATTCTCTTCTATCATCTTAAGAACATTTGCCGCGTAATAGCGTGTTCCACATTCTGTGCAAACGCCAGCGGGGACATTTTCTATGAAAGAATAATCCCCTTTCTTTCCTCTATGAAGGGTAACTCGTTTTTCTACGAGAGTGCCATTGCAGTATTCACAGGTTTCGCCATCCCAGAAGCTCATTTTCTTATCCTTAGTCATGTTTTTTAGTATTTATCTTCGTATACCGTAATTATACGGACTTTTCTCGACAGAGTAAAACGACAAACAATACCAATCTCTCGCCCATCCAAAGATGTGCCAACTATTTCATATTTACCTTCTTTGGACCAAGTTCTTCTGATTTTGCCAGAAAGAATGCCATTTTCGACATCGTAGATGTCGAAATCGTCAATCATGGCTTCTTCGTCAGCGTGTTCAGTTAGGTAGTAAAGACCGTATTTGATAAGCGTTTGAATTTCTTTTATTCTGCTCAAAATTTGATTCCTTGTTATTGCCTACTTTCTAACCTCTATTTATCCCCAAAAGAAAAATTAATCTCCTCCGCTACTAACTCCAAATCTTCGGGTAAATCGAGGTCTAACTCAATAGACGGAAGTTCGCAAATTTCCAGCCGTGCACCGGCTTCGACAGCAAGTTTACAATGTCGTTCGAAGGATTTTTCCCCGTAATCATATTCGATTAAGCCTACCGGAGAAACAAGTAACGCATTTGTCCCGTTTTTATGGCGGTCAGGCGTAATAACGACCACGCGTTTTCCATCGTTTGCCGCAGAGAGCAATTTTTCTATATCTTTTTGTGAAATCAAGGGCAAATCTGCCGGAAGTATCAGTACACTTTTTGCTTCATAGATTTTAACAACTGCGGTGGCTCGCTCTAATGCTGTATTTAAACGAGGAGAGCCATCCTCACGAATGGTGCGCGCGTCGTGGTCGTGTGCAATGGCTAAAGCCTTTGGGTCACGGCTTACGACTAAAACTTCGTTAATTCTCGGCGTTTCCTTTAGTGTTTTTAATGTATGCGCCAATAACAAGCTATTGAGTTCAGCACGTTCATCTTCGGTAAGTCTTTCAGCCAAACGTGATTTTCCACGCCTCAATGGTTTTACTGGTACGATTGCCCAGATAGTCATAAAAATCCTTTTAAAGCAGAGTATCTAGCAATTTTAGCACATCTTTCGCAACTCGTTGTCTTCCCTTTATGTCTTTCATCAAGGAATCTATCATCATCGTTTTTAATCCCAAGTCCCTGATTTCAGACTCCAGTTTTGCATCCACTCTATCGAAAATAAAGCCATCTAAAAATCCCTCATAATGTTTCGCCACCGCTAACGCCGAGGGCGTGATTCCCAACTCCCTATACATTTTCGCCGCGGGACCTTTCACCGCCTCCCCGCCAATGATGGGGGATAGGGCTAGAACAGGCTTTTTCTGGGATGCGGAGCTGGATTCGAACGTGGATTTCAACTTGATTGCCTTCAAAATAGGGTCGATGCTGACCCAAGGGTTAGATGGGCAAATCACCACCGCGTCTGCATCGCTGATTGCCGTCTCAACTCCCTCTGCAGGGCGTGCTGATTCTGCCCCCTCGAAGCGAAATCCTTTCACGGTCGGTTCACAGCGTTGATGCACAAAGTATTCCTGAAAAGGCAGTTCGCCCATCTCAACTGTATCTACGATTGTGGGCATAAAATCATCGGTCATGGGCAAAATTTTGTGCTTGATGCCCCATGCTTTGCAAAAATCGCGGGTAATAGCTGAAAGCGAGTCGCCTTTTTGCAGTCTCCTGCTTCTCTCCAGATGGGTGCCGAGGTCGCGGTCACCAAGTCTAAACCACGTTTGTCCCCCTAGTTTGGCGATATTTTCGGCGGCGTTCCACGTTTCATCCTTGCGCCCCCATCCCGTAAGCGGATTCGCTAATCCCGCCAGCGTATAGCAAACGGTATCTAAATCGGGAGAAATATATAAGCCGAGATGTTCAAAATCATCCCCCGTGTTGACGATGATGGTGAGATTTTCAGGTGGGAGTATTTGGGCGAGACCATGAGCAAGTTTTGCGCCACCAACGCCACCTGCAAGGGCTACGATTTTTAAATTCATGGGCGTATTTTACCGTAATTTTCTTTGGCTTTGTGCTAAAATTGGCGAACTATGACAGAAACTTACCTTATCGTTGGCTTGGGAAATCCCGGGCGAGAATATAGAGAAAACCGCCACAATATCGGCTTTATGCTGATTGATCGTCTGGCTGTGCGTTTAAATGCGCGTATGACGCGGATGCAATCTAAAGCTATTGTTGCCTCTACGAGACACGGTGACGCAAAAATCATCCTCGCCAAACCGCAAACTTTTATGAATCTTTCTGGGCAGGCGGTGCAAGGATTGGTTCGCTTTTATAAAATACCGCTCGAAAATCTGATTGTCGCTCACGATGATCTTGATTTGCCTTTTGAGACCATTCGCTTGCGTCCTGGCGGTGGAGCGGGAGGGCAGAAGGGCATCAAATCTACTATTCAGCATCTTGGTACAAATGATTTTTCGCGTTTGCGGCTGGGTATTGGTCGCCCGCCCGGGCGCATGGATCCCGCCGCTTATGTTTTGCAGGATTTTGCTAAAGGGGATGAGCAATTTCTCTCCGAAACTTTAGACCGCGCCGCTAATGCTGTTTTTGCCTTTATTGAGGAAGGGATTGATAAGGCGATGAATAGGTTTAATTGAAGCT
>CAZAWS010000319.1:0-2831 GCA_964488755.1 uncultured Anaerolineaceae bacterium
GCGTTGATAGGGGTGTGGCTTTTGCTTGCTTTTAGGTGCTTTTCCAGCATCGGGTTCAAGCAAAGTTGTTAGCCATGAAATTGCGTGCTGGTCGTATTCCCGTTTTCCGCAAAGGTCACAAATCCATGCCGGAAAATTAGGCACAGTAATCAACTCATCATTTAGCCAGGTGAAATAGGTAATATATTGCGGGCGCATAACGCCTGCTATACATTCTTTGCAAGGATAAGTCTCTGGTGTTTTTTTTGTGTTTTTCATATTCTATGACCTCCTCACGCTCTAGCCGCCGTCCCCGGCGGCGGGGTGTAAGAAGGTGTTCAATTACTTTTTGATAGCCTGAACCAATGATTGAAATCATCGGCTGAAAGATAAAGTGCGATAAATCACACTAAAAGTCACGCCAGAAAGCCCGTTTCAACGTATGGCGCAGCGTCTAATCACGTCAATTCATGTTGAACCTTTTTACGGCGCATCAATTGAAAACTGAATATGCTCCGTTATTGCCCAATCAGAGGGGGGCCAATAAATCAAAATTGCCTTGCCAATAAAATTTTCTATTGGCACAGATCCCCAAGCATGAGAATCAGAAGAATTATTACGATTATCGCCCAAAACAAAAATTTGATTTTCGGGCACATGCCACGCCCCAGCATAACTTGGCGCAGCGGCAATATAAGGCTCAACCAAAACTTCGCCATTTACGCGCACTTCACCGTTGTCGATCTCAATATCATCGTTCGGTAAGCCAATCACGCGCTTAATAAAATCTTGGTTGGGGTCAATAGGGAAATGAAAAACGACAATATCACCGCGCTCGGGCAAATCAGATTTATACGCCAGCTTATTTACAATCAGGCGTTGGTGATTTTCGAGCGTAGGGCGCATACTGCTACCCTCTACCAACACGCGCGCCGTGAGTGCGTTAATGCCTAAAAATAAGGCAATGGATAAAACGATTGTTTCTAATAAATCGAAAAAAAAACGAGTCCAACTTTCTTTTTCTTTGATAGGTTGAGTCGGGATTTCAGACTCGGCTAACTGTGGTGTTTCCAAAAAGTGCCTCCAAAATTCTGCAAGGCATTATACTTGATTTTTTCCCCAAAGATAATAGGTCGGAACATCTAAAATTCGCGTCCCGCGTGCCCAAGCCGCTGCATCCGTTTTTTTTATTTTTTTGATGTCTATATCTGGGACGCTTCCGCGCAAATCGGCTTCGAGCGTATCCCATTCATTAGCGCGTTCCTTAGTAGACGCTTCGCGCGTAGACTTTTGCAGGGTGCCTGTTTCGATAATCTTAATTCCGGCCCCATAGCAGAGTTCTGCTAAATCCGCGCCAATATCAGGATTTGCGCCGCGCGCCCTTAACGCATCGGCTTGTAGTTTGCCAAGTTGGGCTAATTCGGCGGGTTTATCTACGCGCTGACTATAATCTGGTTCGGCAAAAAAAATGATGTCTCCATTTGGCACGGTGACGCGCACTATCTCCTCAATTGCCTTTTGCGGATTGGGTAGCCAGAGCAATAAAAAATGGGAAAAAAGAATGTCAAAACTAGCGTTGGCGTAAGGGAGTGAAAACGCATCTCCGCAGGTTAACGTAATGCGAGATTTATCTCGCTCTTTTTTCTTTGTAGTAAGGGCTTTAGTCCTTTCTTTGTGCGTAAGATAATCGCTAAAGCGATTACTACGAGGGGAGGAAAAATCTGCTTGAAGCCGCACATAAGCCTCTTTGAGGGCACGCAAGTTTAGGTCAAGTCCGACTACGGGGAAGTTTGTTTGCGAGAGAATTGCTCCCGTTCCGCATCCCACTTCAAGGGCGCGGGATGATTCGTCTAATCCTATTTTTTCAAAAATATATGTGCGTAGTTCACGCGTCCAATTGGCTTGGTGAAGATAGCGTTTGTGTGATTCCATTTGAATCCCTTTCCCTATTTTCGTTTTTCAAAATGGGGGGATTGAGGGGGACTCCAATCTCGCACAAAGTTCTTTTGCTCCACCGTTTGCGGCGAGGGTGCGTAGTAGCAGAGTTTATTTACTTTTTTGAGGGCATCTGCACCGTTCATGCCTGTTTCGACCAAATAGCATCCGACAACTGTGCCTGTGCGCCCCATGCCCGCCCAGCAGTGGACGTAAGGGGCGTTGCCTTGCGCTAGGGCGTTGTGAATTGTGTCGAGAATGATACGCATATTTTGGCGTGAAGGTGTGCCAAAATCGCCAATAGAGAAGCGATGATATTGAACTTTTACACCATAATAGCCCGCTCTTTCTTGTACGGTGGCTTCGTAGGGGACGCGCTCATTTGGTGTGGTGAGGTCAATATAGGTGCGGATTCCAGCTTCTATGAGCGCATCTAAACGGAGCTGGGTGAGGTCTTCATTATAGCGATGACCGGGGTATTCGCCCGCCATAAAATTTTGTGGGATAACCCAATAGGAATTGTAGGGCGGGAGTTTATACATCAAAATTCTCTATTTAGTTCGTTCACAGATGGCGGGAAAAGCTCTTGTTCTCGGTTGAATTCATAGCTTTCTATCATTTGCTCTACGATAGCTTTGTCTTCTTCGGAGATGTCAATAAATTGAAAGCCGATATTATAGAGTCTGGGGTCTATATCCTCTTTGCACCAGATGATGCGTGATTGAATGGTAAGATTATCCTTGGGAAATTGTGGCGTTTCTGGCAACTCTATATATAGTTCTGTTTCGCCTTCTGTGTTTTTGGGGATTTTGCTAATGACCATCAAACCATCAAGAGTTAAATCGCAGAGGTAGCCTAGTAAGATTCTGTTTTCATTATCGTAAACAGATGAGAATGCCATTAGGTATTTTCTGGGG
>CAZAWS010000320.1:0-2782 GCA_964488755.1 uncultured Anaerolineaceae bacterium
GATTTTGAAGCCTTTATGGCAGTTGTTCAAAATTTTGGCGGTCAAATAGGGTAGTACGACTGTATTTTGTTTGGAAAACACCTTGTCAAAGGTCAGGTATGAGCATTTTTCGCCAGTTTGGAAAAAAGCTTAAGCCCGAGGTCTTATGTCCGAACGCTTAGAAATAGTTTTCAGAAATACGGAGGGAAGTATAACGGAGAATGTGTGTAATAGGGAGACGAAATTGGACGAGTTTTTCTTCTTCAACCATTATTAATACCCGTTTTTCGTAGGTAAAATAGGTTCTTCTGCAAAAAAAACGTAAGCGTTCAGCCATATTGAAATTATGCCTTAAGTTTTCAACGCAAATGTCGCTACGCTATACGCGAATGAGCGAATGACGCGAATTTTTAATGCTTTTGCTGCATTTTTCCAGAAAGTTTATATGTTTTTGTCATCTTTGCACAAAAAAACAAAAAACTTTTGAAATCCGTGAAAATCTGTCTAATCCGTAAAATCCGCATCCTGTTTTGGTCCCCCAGAACGCTTACCAGTTACTTAGAAATAATAGGGATCCGCACCCAAGCCTAAAACGCGTTCGACACGAGCGGTTAGAAGAATCGCCCTCTTGGAGCAGATGGGGCTTCCAATCACTAAAATTTTATTGGCAAGGGTCAAATTCCAATTTTAAAAATAAAAAAGCCTGATGGAGTTCAAAATCCCATCAGGCTTTTTTTATTCTTAGACGCTTACTAAACTAGAAATAACGCCACCGAAACAACACCGCCTGCAACGTAAAGCAAAGGATAAACCCAAATTGAGTATTTATCAATTTTTTCAGCCAACTCTCCCTTGTCACGGAGTTCTAAGCGTTTCAAATAGACGTTAAAAATTACGGTTAGCGCACTAATAACAAAAGCACCAATTAAAACCATATCCATGAAGGTCAGGTAGCCTAAGCGGGGAAGCTCGCCAGAAACAGTAAAGTTGAAAGCCACAAATACCAGCAGGTTGGCACTCGCTACATCTACCCGTTTACCGTAGTCCTTAAGGAAGAAAACAAACCATGAGACGAGAGAGATTAGAATAATGGGAACAAAAATACGAAAAATATAGAAGATTAAATGTCGCTGCATATCAAAATTAAGTGAATATGTGACTGTCTCGTCCTCAACACCAGCTTCGGCATAAGAATCTGTGATAAACCACTCTTCTTCACCTAGCTGTTCACCAACACCGCTAAATTTTTCTGATACGGTGTAGGTGAAAAAATTCTCTTTATAAAGCGAATTAACCTTAACATAGAGGTGTTGTGTATCAAAGGGGAAACGAGTAAAATCAAAAAGAGGGGCTTGTAACACTGTGGTAAAGCGTTCGTAATATCTGGCACTGCCATCGGGCAAAACGACTACATAGCTGTTTTGCGCCCAGCGATTCCCTTGTTGGTTAAAGATGGTAAATTGGGGCCATTCAATACCTTGCTCATCGACGTATTTGCTAAAAGCATCGCCTGTATAAGTTTCAAAGCGACACTGACAATCATCGGGGGAAAAAGCTAATTTTGGGTCTTGCCATGCCATTTGCACAGAAGCTACCGCACCAAAATTTTCGCTGATTTGGTCGATACCTGTAATCTGTTGTAATTCAACACCAATTTGAACATCGATAGGTTCTTGTATTATTTTCGCTTGGGTAATTTCTGCTTCTCCAGTGAATATCTGAGAATCATTAACACCCACCATCAAACGGTAATCTCCTGTTGTGTTTTTTGAAGAAATCTGTAGCCTATAATTTTCGGCAGAACTATCTAGCGTATATTTTAGCGAGCCTTCTTTTTCCGTGCCAGAGATATTAGCAGCGCGAAGGGGCTTTCCACCAAAATCTTCTAGCAATAGAACTGGAGCAAGGCCGCCGGATGTTGCTTCAACGTACGCATAAATCGTATCCCCTGCCCGAAGTGGCATAAATAACACACCGTCTTTAGGATTCTCAGCACTGATTGTTCCTGTAATCTCCTGAACGTATACACCTTCCTTAGCCAAAGAAGTATCAGAAACTGCTATTTCATCTCCCGTTGATTTTGCTGTGCCTGTTAGCACCTCTGGGGCATTAATTCCAACGATTAGATTATAGTCACCCGTAACCTTTGCCTGATTCGCTGGTGCATCAATTGCTAGAAGTTGATAATCACCATCTTCAGGCACAAGAAACTCAAATGCCGCATCATATCCTTCTCCGCTATCATCATCCCAAGCAACCAAATAGTTATCGTAGATTTTGGGCACCTCTACTAAAGGGTCTCCCCCCGAGGAAATTACTTGCGCTATATCTTTATAAAACGAAGTAGCGAGCATTTCTTCTTTATAACGTGTGTCAGATAAGCCAATAAAGGGATCCAAATTACCCGATAAGGATTCCATATATACATACAGTATTTCTCCCTTTTTCAAGTCAGATAAAAGATAAATTTTATCTCCACCCCGCCCAGCTTCACTTTTTATTATTTGTACTTTCTTCTGGATATCCTGCAATCTATCTTCGGCACGAACCAATGCCGTGCTTAAAAATAGGCTTAAAATAATAACGGTTAATAAACTAAACAACCATTTTTTAATACTCTGTTGATAAGTACGGCTCTTCTGATTTTTCATAGCATTTTCTCCTAATTGAGTCTCTAGCACTAACATAAATTGTCGTGGCTAATTTCACCACAAAGGCAAAAAGTTTACAAGGCGGCGTTGTATTAAAGATAGGGCAAACGCACTAAAACTCAGGTGGTTTTAGCTAAAATAGCTTTGGTTTT
>CAZAWS010000321.1:0-2779 GCA_964488755.1 uncultured Anaerolineaceae bacterium
AGCGCGCAAATGTTTTCGGCTACACACCTAAAGGTACTGAAAACTCTGCAAAACTTTTGAGCAACTTATGAAGTAGCCATTGTCATAGATTTTCAACGCAAATGCCGATACGCTATACGCAAATCTTGCGAATACCGCGAAAACCTTTAAAAAACCGTGCTTTTCGCCTTTTTCGTGTCTTTCGCATCAAAAAGAAGAGATATTATGCCCTTTATTTAAATACCCTACAAACGCTTTCTTTCATATTTTTGCGAAAAGTTTTTAGAATCAGTGAAAATCCGCCTAATCCGCGGTCTGTTTTTGATTTTTACTGAGTTTTCAGCATTCACAAATAGCTTGGACAATAACACCAACATTTTGAGCAATTAAGTCTCAAGTCGTAATTGGTCACACTCCCCCTTAAAATATCGCTCCCGCCGCCGGAGACAGCGGCTAGAACGCATAAGAGATCAATTAAAAATCATAGAAACAGGGATGCCCATTGTCAAAAGCAAAATGATAAGAGCAATTACAATCATGATAATTTTCCCTATTCCCATGGACCTGAAAAATCTCGTTTCATTTCCTTCAAGAAATTGTTCCAAAGCAAAAAGAGTTTGCTCTATCAACTCATCATCGTCCCAAGTCGGCACGCCAGCCCAATCCCAGCCTTCACGCCACACGGGGGTGAACATTTTTTGTGCAGAGGTTGCAATAATTTTTTCCCAAACAGTACCACCTGAAAAAGCGATACTAGAAGCACCAATAATTAACTCGGCTTTATCTAAAATATCTAAATCGGTGTTTTCTTCCACGGGAAGCCAAAGCGGATGAATATCTAACTCAGGAATTTCTTCATTTATCTTGAGCAATAATTTTTCTTCAAATTTTTCTTGCTCACCAACCATTATCACGCTTGTTGCGCGCAGCTTTTTATCTCTGGCTGATTTTTCCAACTTGTTCTCACGGCGCAAAATTGACCCATGATAAAGCCAAATCCCCGCCGAAATGGCAATTAGCGCAATTGCCTCAGCCAATTGAGTAAAAGTGGGCGCATCATTGCCAAAAAGGGTATCTACCAAACGATAGACGATATAGATAGAACTGGATAATGCGGTGGTCGTGGCGATGAAAAGAAAAAAGTAAATATAGATTTTTCTAACCACCGATTGACGGGCATCGTCCCCTTGTACGCTTGCTTCCGTTGATTGAATTTCTTCTCGTCTCCATGGGATAATCCAAAGCGGCAACCCGACTAAAATCCCGGCGATTGAATAAGCCAAGAGATTTAACAAACTTCCCCCAAAGCTATATTCAACGCCCTGAATCATCACCGTTAAAATACCCGCAACCCCCACGATAACCGCCAAGAATCCAATCGCGGCGATGAGATAAACATATAAACGCCGCACCCCCGCCTGACGCGTGGTCTCATCTACTTTTGCATCATCACGGAGAACAAAAGTGTGATACACCCACAAAATTGCAGAACCAATAATAATAGAAAGGGAAATACGAATCTCACCATCTGAGGTCGGTGCGCCAATTAGCTTTGCAATAATATCCGACAAAATAGCGGCAGACATCACAACCACATTCATCGTACCAATGAAAACAGCTCCGTAAAGATAAAATTTACGCAAAGCGGATGTGCGTTCTTCCTCTCTATCACCATCAAATAAATTTTGCGCCCAACGCCAGAAAAACAGCCATAAGGGCAAGCCAACAATAATTCTGGTCAACTCATTCGTAAGCCCAATATTCGTTGAACTGATATTGATTTCCCCAAATTGAAACATGACCCATCGAGAGAGCTGAATAATAGCGATAGTGACCATCGTTAGCCCTATTGCGCTAAAAGCCAGCACATAAAAACGACGCACAGTTGCGCTCCCGCCAATCTCAGGAATTATCCTCACATCTTCACTTTTTACACGGTGAAGGTAGAACCACAGCAAGCCTAAGACAAGCAATGCGATCAGGTGATAAATAACAGCATCACCAAGAGACAAACGACTATATGAACCACTTTGAAGTTCGTTCGCATCTTTAAATAAACGCCGTATTAAATCATAAAGGTTTGCTAAAAATGGTGCTAATAAAGATGCCAGCATCGCATAAAGAAAAATACGTCTTAGTATTGCACCGCGCTCCGCTTTTTCCTGATTGGCTAATTTTTGTGACCATAGCCAATGAATTAAAAAAACGGGCAAGCCAATAATTAACACCGCCACCTGAAAAGCAGCCGCTTCTTCATCAATACCAAAGATAAGTAAATTACGCAAAAGGGCAATTATTGCCCAAGTAATTGCCTGAAAGCTGATTGCACTAACTAAATAGATATACCAACGACGTGCATTAGACATGGTAGGTCTCCTTAAACATAAAGCATGATGCGTGATTTTCTTTCACATTGCACGCCTTTATATTTCACTTTTTAATAACAATCACTATCAGCATTTCTCCAACAGCGGGCAAAATAATCATCAGCGTCAACGAGTTTCCAGTCATTCCCTTCAAGTGCTAATTCCATATCAAAAGTCTTAATACGCTGTCCGCTATCAAATAAATCTCCATCATAAAAGCTGGAACTGGTCACTCTCACCGTAGCCGTATCCCCAGAAACCTCAACATCTCCGATAGAAAAACTAACATCAGTATCTCCGCCAAATCCCCTATAGCCTTGAGTAACCGTTTTTTCAAACTCTTCAGTTGAAGAAGGGTAGTTATAAACCGTAGGGGAAAGATAGCCATAAGCCCGCTCGTACTCTTCTTTTTGCAAGGTAAGCAAATAATTATG
>CAZAWS010000322.1:0-2765 GCA_964488755.1 uncultured Anaerolineaceae bacterium
AAAAAAGCCACCTATTCAAAATTATCAATTTAAAAACCCTTCTCACTAGCGAAAAAACGAATCCCGAAAAAGAGTGTTTCACAGTTTATAAAAAAAGCGTTTGTTGCAATACAATTCTTTAAGGTTCTGCAAAGGAAATAATTGCCATCCAAAAGCCACCCCCCATATATGGGGGGTGGCTTTTTCAAAGGTAGGTTTTGTGGATGGAACAGATATTCTGTTAAAGAATTGAAAGAGCCTTCTTCTTGTCAACAGTTTTTTAAGGTTAATCCAACCTTAAAGAATCAAAAACTTTTAAGATAACGTAGCCTTCGCGTGTAGTAAAAAAACTCCTTTTTTGCTAAAATAGTGGCAGTTCAGTTACGAGCTTCAAGAGAATGCCGAAGCCGTTTTCCAGTAAAGAACGACAATAAAATATCAGAAATTATCCCCTTTTTAAAGGATTTATTTTAGCACCCCTCTTTACCCAAAGAGGGGTGTGGAGACTATATTAGATGGATGCGAATCAAGCTTGGCAAACAGTATTAGGACAACTAGAAATGGAAATGCCCCGAGCCTCTTACGATACTTGGGTGCGCGATACCAATCCAATGAGTTACGAAGATGGGCTTCTCACCGTTGGCGTGCGCAACGCCTACGCTCGTGACTGGCTCGAAAGCAGGCTCGCAACCACTGTTAGCAAATTGCTAATTGGCGTAATGAATCGTAGGGTGGATGTGGATTTTGTCGTCTCCCAAACGCAACCTTTGAACGTGATCGAAGAGCAAGCCCCCCCTCTCGAAGAGGACGAAGGCGAAACGCACGCGGTTCAACTTGCTCATTCCAACCTAAACCCGCGTTATACCTTCGAGAACTTTGTTGTCGGTTCTGGCAACCGTTTAGCACACGCAGCGGCTCAAGCAGTCGCTGAAAAACCAGCAAAAGCCTATAATCCCCTTTTCTTATATGGAGGCGTTGGGCTGGGAAAAACACATCTTCTACACGCTATAGGGAATGCCTGCATTGCACGTGGGCTAAATGTACTTTACGTTTCCTCCGAAGAATTTACCAACGACCTTATTAACGCCATCCGCACTCAATCTACGCCCGCCTTCCGAGATAAATATCGCACCCTTGATGTTCTTCTCGTAGATGATATTCAATTTATCGCGGGCAAAGAATCAACCCAAGAAGAATTTTTCCATACCTTCAACACCCTGCACGGACAAGATAAACAAATCATCGTTTCTTCCGACCGTTTGCCCAAATCAATGGCAACGCTCGAAGAACGCTTACGCTCACGCTTTGAATGGGGATTAACCGCCGATGTTCAGGCGCCCGATTTAGAAACCAGACAAGCCATTTTGCGCTATAAAGCCGAGTCTTCGGGACATCATATTCCCGATGAGATTTTGGAAGTGATTGCCGAGCGAATTCAATCGAATATCCGTGAATTAGAAGGCGCACTGAATCGTGTGGTCGCCTTTGCTGAGTTGAGCGGTACTCCTGTAACCGCCGAGTTAGCCGAAATTGCGCTCACCGATTTATTGCCCCAAAGCGTAGATATTCAGCCTGAAAGCGTCTTAAATATGGTCGCCCTAGAATATAAACTCACCGCCGAACGCCTCATCAGCCGCGATCGCTCACGCGCCGTTGCGCTACCAAGACAAATTGCCATGTATTTAATGCGCCAAGAAATAGATATTTCCCTGCCGCAAATTGGCAAAGAGATTGGCGGGCGCGATCACTCTACCGTAATGTATGCCATAGATAAAATAGAAGACATTATAGAAAGAGACGAACGCCTCAGGCGACAAATTGTGCAGATACGGCAAAAATTGCATACCGAAGCGGCGATAATGTAAACTTGATGCGTGAAACGTAAAACGCGAATAATAAAAAAACTCCAGAGATTTCTCTGGAGTTTTTTTCTTTATCCTTCCCTATGTCCTAGCCGCTGTCATCAGCGGCGATATTTGTCAGTATTCCCACCCTGCTAAATCCCTCCCCAAAAATTCGCGCAACTTATCATTCCACGGGCGATAGAAATTCTCTAATCTTTTTCGGCTTTCTTCATCTATGGGCGGTGCAGAAAAACGCATCTTCTTGCCCCAATAAAAGAGTCGCCGCAATTTAGCGGGGATTTTCTTCTGGTGGTGCGGCTTACGGATGAGAATCTGATAAAAGAGATTTTTCCAGACTTCGGTGGGATTAAAGGTTTTGTCAAAATCTTCGGTACTGAAATCTTCGTCTACACCAAGAAATGTGAAAATGCGCTTATAAAAGTTTTCAGGGTCAGCAACCATCTCTTCAAAAGGAAGGATAAGCAGGTTTTCACGCGGGAAATATTCAAGATAATTTTCAATATAGCGCATATAAACCCCGCGACTGAAATAGCCGATTTTGTCGGGATGATATTCATCGCTGAGGTATAAATCCACGGCTTCGGCAAAAGTGTGGGGTTCGTTGAGATGACGGCGATTATCCCAGTATTGGGAGATGGCGCGCTTGATGGGATCGCGCACAGTAAGAATCAGTTTCGCATCTGGCAATAAGGCGTGGATGCGGACAGGGGTTTCGGGGTGGCAAATATAGCCGGGGGAGGCTTCTCCGCACGCAAGTTGATTGGCGCAATCCGCAAAATGTGCCGCGTACGCGTCCACACCGCGCGCGTAAACGTCATCCTTAAAGAAGAAGTTGATCTCCTTCTTATCTGCCATGAAAATTTGGGGATGCTGTTTTAATATCCGATAAAGAGATGTTGTTCCCGCTTTTTGGGAACCGAT
>CAZAWS010000323.1:0-2751 GCA_964488755.1 uncultured Anaerolineaceae bacterium
AAATAGATTTTATTAGATTCTATTGGGAATAAAATTCTTAACCGCTAATCCTCGCAAATTTTCGCTAAAAACAAACTTAGGGATCTGATTTTTTGAGAAAAATGCTTCTCAAATATCAGTGCTAGGCAATTAAAATTTCTCGTCCAAATAATCTCCAAATTTTGCTAAAACCTCCCCAAAATTCTCTCGTCCAAAACCAATCCGAAAATGCTGGTTGCCATAATCAAAAACGTATGAGGGGGCAATCATAATCCCCGCCTCTTCTACAAGTTGGTCGGCGAAGTCTAGCGTGCTCTCACCCTTCAACATTCTGGGAAAGCAAATTGAACCACCGCGCGGCATATTCAACTTGAAAAGATGCGTATATCTTCCCATAAAATCATCCAGTAAAGCTATATTTCTCTTCAAACGCGCATTATGTGCGGCAATAATTCTCTCTCTATTTTGCAGGGCAATAATGGATAAAATCTCACTTGGTGCGCTATTGCAAATGGTTGTGTAATCTTTCAGTTTGAGCATTTTGCCCAAAATCTCTTTCTTTTGCGTGGCAATCCAGCCAATCCGCACGCCGGGCATGCCCAATGTTTTCGACATGCCAAAGAGAGAAAACGCGTTCTCGTAAGCCTCGCAAGCTGAGGTCAAGGTCGCTCCTTTTTCCACCTCCAAAAAACGGTACATTTCATCCGAAAAAAGATAAATTCCCATTTCGCGGAGCAGGTCTATCAATCCATTAAAATCTTTTTGGGATGGGATAAAGCCCGTGGGATTATGCGGAAAATTGACCACGACCAGCTTTGTTTCAGGGCGGATTAAATTGACAAGGGCGCGCGTGTCAAAGAACCAGTTTTCATCTTCAACAGGTTCCCATGTGGACACCTGACAGCCGATTGAACGCGCAATCTCATACAGCGATTGGTATCCCGGTGCGGTGACAACAACGTGGTCGCCTGCCTCAAGCAACGCGTGCATAAAGAGAAAAATTGCTTCTTCTGGCGCGGAGATAAGCAAATTTTCAGCATCTAGCCCATTATAAATTTCTGCGGCTTCTTCACGCAATAAAGAATGCCCCGCAGACTCTGTATAGCCGAGCGAGAGTGTATCCCAAACAGCGCGCATTTTAGGGCTTGCCATAGCGAGCAATTCAGGCAATTTTAGCGATTCGCAATCAGAGCTGGAGAGCAGGTATTGAGCAGAAAATTCGTGCTTGGCAAAGTATCGTTCGAGGGTAAAGGGGGATATTTTCATATAATCGTGGGGGGGAAGGAAATGATTGGTCAAGGAAGAGTATTCTACTCGAAGTCGGGAGACTTCGGACGCCCTTTCCAGATTTCAAGATGGACATTTTCTACTCATCCATCTATAATATCAAAATTCAACTATATAAAAGATGACCGACGAGAACAACGGGTTTTTGTTTGGGTCTGAGCAGAGCCTGATTTCTAGTAATCAGGCTCTTTTTTTAAGGAGATTATGCATGAAAACACAAGATTTTATCAACTTAGAAAACAAATACGGTGCCAATAATTATGCCCCGCTAGATGTCGTTCTTATCAAAGGGGAAGGCGTTTGGGTTGAAGATGTAGAAGGAAAACGTTATATGGACTGCTTAAGTGCCTACTCTGCGGTCAATCAAGGGCATTGCCATCCCAAAATTATGCAGGCTATGTCTGAGCAGATGCAAAAGCTGACTTTAACATCCCGTGCCTTTCGCAACGACCAGTTAGGGCTTTTCTACGAGGAGCTATGCAAGCTGACTAATTCGCATAAAGTTTTGCCCATGAATAGCGGTGCGGAAGCCGTAGAGACGGCTATCAAAATTGTTCGTAAGTGGGGTTATCAAAATAAAGGTGTGCCCAAAAATAAAGCTGAGATTATTGTCTGCGAAAATAATTTTCATGGCAGAACAATTGCTATCGTGGGCTTTAGTTCAGACGAAGATTCACGAAATGGATTTGGTCCCTTCCCCGCGGGATTCAAAATTATTCCCTTTGGCGATTCTCAAGCACTAAAAGATGCCATCACGCCCAATACTGTCGGGTTTATGGTTGAACCGATTCAAGGTGAAGCAGGCGTGATCGTTCCCCCAGCGGGCTATCTCAAAGAAGTGCGAGAGATTTGCACCGAAAATAATGTAACGCTGGTTTTAGATGAAATCCAAACGGGTTTAGGGCGCACGGGTAAACTTCTTGCCGAAGAACATGATGGTATTGAAGCCGATTTAACCTTAATTGGGAAGGCTTTGTCGGGCGGTTTTTATCCCGTTTCGGCTGTGCTTTCAAATACTGCCGTGATGGATGTTTTACAACCCGGTGAGCACGGTAGCACCTTTGGCGGAAATCCTTTAGGTGTAGCCGTAGCGCGTGCATCTCTAAAAGTTTTGGTTGAAGAAGGTTTAATCGAAAATGCAGAGAAAATGGGTGCTTATTTCATCGAGGGTTTACGCAAAATTGAGCAACCGCTGATTAAAGAGATTCGTGGCAAAGGTCTATTAATTGCCGTAGAATTTGATCCCGAAGCAGGTGGGGCACATCAATTTGTTGAAAAGTTAGCTGAAAAAGGCTTGCTTTGCAAGGAAACGCATGTTCATACCATTCGCTTTGCACCGCCGCTTGTCATCACAAAAGATGAAGTGGATTGGGCGTTAAAGGTGATTGAAGAAGTTTTGTCGTAAGCGTTCAGGAGTCTCAAAACAGAACGCGGATTTTAAAAACTTTTTTGTTTTTTATATGTGCAAAGATGATAAAAACATCT
>CAZAWS010000324.1:0-2725 GCA_964488755.1 uncultured Anaerolineaceae bacterium
TCACTTGCGCCGCCACCGTGTCGTTAATTCGTTCATAAAGCAAAGGCACGCTGCCTTGCTCAATTTCTTCTATATTGGATATCCCCAACAGCCCGCGCTGGTAAAGATATTCGACATGCGCCCCAGCTTCTTCTACTGAAAGCAGGATGTCGTACCCTTCCACCTCCCCAAATAACTGGGATGAGACTTCTGCAATCGTGTGCGGCCCCGATAGGATTTCTAGGGTTCGCTCCAGACGTTTGGCGTGAATCCCTTTAATTTGCTTAATCCTGTCGTGGATATCTTCTATCGCCTCGTTGTGCCCAGTGAGCGTTAATGTGACGTTTTCACCAGCCCAAGCATCCAGCTTATCCAATGAATCGAGATAATGCCCCAGCCCCATATTCATCGTTAATCTTTCGGGCCACTGATGCGGCGAGATGCCATTTAGAACGTGGTCGCCACAAAAGAGATAATCATCGAGCCGAATGACAACATGCCCTGCACTATGACCGGGGACATGGAGAAACTCAAATTTTTCTTCCAGTTGCATCCCGATTGCGCCAAAAGTAAAGTCAGCGGGAGTAGATGAAAACAAGGCTTTATTGACTTCGTAAACGCGCATGATTTCTTCGCGTTTTTCATCGCCTACACCCGCTTCGATGAGAAACTCGCGTAAACGGCGCATAGAGACGAAAATCCGCTCTTCGTAGTTGGTCAGGTTTCGCAAATCAAGTTCGTGAATGCCGACTTTTGCATCTGTGTTTTTTGTGAGGTAGGCTAATCCGCCAATATGGTCGATATGTCCGTGGGTGATGAGGATGTAATCCAAACTATCCATAACGGAAGCAAGCCCTTCACGCGCGCGTACCTGTTCAAATCCCGCTTCGAGTTGCTCGTTGCAATCGCCAAATCCTGAACCTGTATCAATTAAGACAATTAAATCATCCACAAAAACGAGATAGGCATAAACCCAAAATCCCGGAAATGCCTGCATCGGAATTCGGTAAATGCGTGCGCCTTTCTGCGTAGTGAACTCTGCGTAAGTATGCGGGGATTTGGTGGTGGGGATGGTCTGCATTTATTTCCCCTTCAATCCGTTCAAGAAAAGGGATGCAGTTTGGTCGGCGATGTCATTAACAGAGAGCGTGCCTTTGGGGTTATACCAAGTGATTATCCAGTTCATTGCACCGAGTAAATTTCGGGCGGCAAGGTCTGTATCTACGCAACAAAAAACGCCCATCTGCATCCCTTCTTTGATGACTTCACGCCAAAGGGATTCGAAGCAGTCACGGTTGGGGACGTGGCGGGCGTGGCGTTCGGGGTCAAGAGAGCGATGTTCCATGATAAGCACCGAAGATAAATCAGCGTGGTTGATGAGGGCGTTGAGGTAGGCATATATCATTTGACGCAGTTTTTTATTCGGCGGCATTTTTTCGTCTTGTGCTATGTCAATGATTTCACTTGTGAGCAGTTCTAGGGCTTGGTCTAAAAGTTCTAAGAGAATATCTTGTTTGCTAGAAACATGGTGATAGAGACTGGCTTTTTGCAAGTTAACAGCCTCTGCAATATCGCTCATAGAGGTAGCATGATAGCCTTTTATACGGAAAATTTCAGCTGCGGCATTGAGTATTTCTTTTTTTGTCATCACGGGGTACAATCTCCAAAACCTACCGAACGGTCGGTAGATAAAGGATACCAGAATCGGAATTTGTAGTCAAGAAGCAAAGATGAATCTAAATTATTATGCTATAATACGCGTATGACTGAAGAAAGAATAGAAACTCCTGTAAAAAACGAAGCTATTAAGAATGATGCTGAAGAAGCGCAACGGCGCAAGATAATGATTATTGCAATTATTTTCTTTCTCATCATTTTATTTGGCATCGTTGTCGCTGTGGTTGGCTTACTCCAACCCAATGCCCCCACCGAAAAGATTCGAGATATTTTCATTATCTTTATGGCATTTGAATCTCTTGTGATTGGTGTAGCTCTAGTTGTTTTGATTATACAAATATCCACGCTCATTAACTTGCTTCAAAATGAAATCAAACCAATTTTGGATGCAACGAACGAGACGATACACACTTTGCGTGGAACAACGGCTTTTCTTAGCGAAAGTGTAGTAGAGCCTGTTATAAAACTAAATGCCAACTTAGCAGGATTATCACAGGTACTCAAGGTCTTTGGTATTAAAGGTAATAAAAAGTAAAAAACGTATTTAAAAAGAAGCTATATTATTCAAAAGGAGAATATTATGTCAGAACGTGATGAATTTGGTGCATTTCTAGTTGGTTTTATAGTCGGTGGTCTCACTGGCGCAATTTCGGCATTGCTCTTTGCCCCACAATCTGGAGAAGAAACCCGCACTTTGCTCGTAGAACGCGGTATTGAGTTGAAAGACCAAGCTACGCAAACTGGTGAAGAAGCTCTTGCTCGAGCCGAAGCTGCCGCAGAAGAAGCAAAAGCTCGTGCGGTTGAATTGCAAAAAGAACTAAAAGATCGCGGTCAAGTTGTTGTTGATCGTAGCAAAGAAGTTGCAGAAACAGCTAAAGTGAAAAGCCAAGAAGTTCTTGAAACCGCTAAGAAAAAAACAAAAAAAGTAACAGAACCTAAAGCTGAGACAGAAGTAGTTGCTGAAGCTTAATTAAAATAATTGTAAGCGTTCAGCCATAAGACATCAGACCTCAGCTTTTTCACAAATTCAGCAGAAAATATCTGAATTTGACTTTTTGGAAAGCATTTT
>CAZAWS010000325.1:0-2719 GCA_964488755.1 uncultured Anaerolineaceae bacterium
GCATCTTCTGCCATAATCGCTTTGCGGACTAGGGGGAATTTGCTCTGATATTTCTGCCCCAATTGTTTGGGATAGGGTTTGACGCTATACGCCACCGCTTCGCTACTCGCATCGAGAAGACGCACGGCTTTGACATTTAGCTCGCCTTTGATGAGATCGGCGTAGGTTTGGATGGCTTCTCTATCATCCGTGTTGCCGATGAAGAAGGCGACTTCCGCCAAAGGCTGGCGGACTTTTAGCTCCGCTTTTTGGCGGGCGGCGTGACCGAGTGAGACGAGTTTCATCACTACGTCCATTTCGCGGTTGAGTTTTTCATCTATGAGACTTTCATCTAATTCTGCCCAGTTTGAGAGATGCACAGAGTCAGGAGCGTTTTCATCACCAGAGCGAACAAGATTTTGATAGAGTTCGTCCGCAATGAAGGGCATGGTGGGGGCAAGGAGTTTGGATAATGTCGTTAGCGCGGTGTAAAGCGTGTAATACGCGGCTTCTTTATCGGCATCCGCTTCGGACCGCCAAAAACGTCTACGAGACAATCTCAAGTACCAAGTCGAGAGCGAATCGACAAAATCGCCAATCGGACGCGTAGCGGCTGGGGTATCGTAATTTTCGTAGGCATCCGTCACATCCCGCACTAAAGTATTCAGCGAGGAGAGCAACCAGCGGTCGAGAAGATTATCCAATTTGGCAGGTTTTTCCAGTTTCGGCTGATCCAAATTGGCGTAGGTGACGAAGAAAGAATAGACGTTCCAAAGCGTGAGGGTGAAGCTGCGGACGACCTCGTGAACGAGTTCGGCGGAGAAGCGGCGGGGCTGACCGGGCGGGGTGGCGGTGTAAAGATACCAGCGGAAGGCATCTGCGCCATGCTTGTCGAAAATCTCCCACGGCTCGATGATATTGCCGAGCGTTTTGGACATCTTTTTGCCCTCGCCATCGAGAATATGACCGAGCGAAAGCACGTTTTTGAAGGCAACTTCGTCATTCAGCAAAGTGCTGATGGCGTGCAACGAGTAAAACCAGCCGCGCGTTTGGTCTACGGCTTCGCAGATATAATCGGCGGGGAATTGCTCTTTGAATTTTTCCTGATTTTCAAAAGGATAATGCCATTGAGCGTAAGGCATAGAGCCAGAATCGAACCAAACGTCAATTAATTCGGGGACGCGGCTCATTTTTCCGCCACATTCCTGACAATCAAAATGGACATTATCGACATAAGGGCGATGTAAATCTAAATCGCTTTGGTCGCCACCTGAAAGCTCACTGAGTTCGGCGCGCGAGCCAATTGCGTGCTGATGGTGGCACTCATCACACTCCCAAACAGGCAACGGCGTGCCCCAATAACGCTCTCGCCCCAACGCCCAATCGATATTATTTTCAAGCCAATTGCCAAAACGCCCTTTTTTGGTATGCGCGGGAACCCAATTGATGGTGTCATTCAGCGCAACCAAACGATCTTTGAGCGATTTCGTGCGGATATACCAAGTTTCACGCGCATAATACAGCAGCGGGGTTTTGCAACGCCAGCAAAATGGGTAGCTATGCTCGTAATTTTGCACTTTAAAGAGCAGACCACGCTGCTCCAAATCTTCGATAATCATCGGGTCGGCATCTTTCACAAAAACGCCGCTCCACGGACGAACTTCGGGGAAAAATGTGCCATCGGGCGCAACCGTCATAATCACGGGCAAATCAAATTCCATCGCCATATCCATATCGTCTGCACCAAATGCAGGCGCCATGTGGACGAGTCCCGTGCCGTCTTCGGTGGTCACAAAATCGGCTAAAACGACATAATGGGCAGGTTTATCGGGAGGCATAAAAGTAAATAGCGGATTATATTTAACGCCCTGCAATTTCTTGCCCTTGAAGGAATCGACTACTTTGACTTCTTCTTCTCCGAAGACCTTCTCTACCAAATCACGGGCGAGAATCAACCTTTCTTTGGACTTGCTACCGTTTAACCCGACTTCTCTCTCGACCTTGACATATTCCACGTCCCCAGCTACCGCGACGGCAACATTTGCGGGAAGTGTCCACGGCGTAGTCGTCCATACCAAAAGCGATGTGCCTTCTTCATCTACGAGTGGCAAACGGACAAAGACCGATTCTTCTTCTACATCTTGATAGCCCTGATTAACTTCATGGTCAGAAAGTGGCGTTCCACAACGTGGGCAGTATGGCACAACTTTGAAGCCCTGATAAAGGAGGTCTTTTTCCCAGAAAGTCTTCAAAATCCACCAAACGGATTCAATATAATCATCCGTAAAAGTGACGTAAGCCGTCTTCAAATCCACCCAAAAAGCCATCCGGTCTGTGAGACGTTCCCAATCCTGAATATAAGTAAAAACCGAATTTCGGCAAAGCTCGTTGAACTTATCTACGCCATAATCTTCAATCTGCTGCTTATTCGTAAATCCCAGCTTCTTCTCAACTTCAACTTCGACCGGCAAACCATGCGTATCCCAGCCCCCCCGCCGCGAAACGTGGTACCCATTCATAATCTTATAACGCGGGAACATATCCTTAAAGGCACGCGCCAAAACATGATGCACGCCGGGTTTACCATTCGCGGTGGGAGGTCCTTCGTAGAAGATATACTCCTTCCCGCCTTCGTTGGCTTCGGTCGTTTTTTTGAAAATATCTTCTTTTTTCCAAAGCTTTAGAACATTCTCTTCCATTGAAGCAACGTCTAGTTTTGGGGAAACGGGTTTGAACATAA
>CAZAWS010000326.1:0-2693 GCA_964488755.1 uncultured Anaerolineaceae bacterium
GCGGTTATATGAGAAGACCGCCGCCGAGGACGGCGGCGGGAGCGATATTTTAATGAGGGAGTGTGACCAATTACGGATTTTGAGACCGTATTTGGAAGGCATGGTTGATAAAGTGCAACGCATCTTTGAGATGCAATGCACTTATGCCTTATTTTTCTCGACTTCGGCAATAATCCAATTTACCCACTCATCCACGCCCTCGCTGGTGGAACAGGAGACGGGGAAGGTGACGAGGTCGGCGTTGAGGACTTCGACCCCTTTGCGGAAATAATCCATTTTGAAAGGGATGTAGGGGAGCAAATCGATTTTGTTGATGATGAGAGCATCCACACCGCGATACATATTGGGATATTTATAGGGTTTGTCGTCGCCTTCGGGGACGGATGCCACGAGGATGCTTTTATGCGTGCCAAGCACAAAATTGGCGGGGCAAACGAGATTGCCAACATTTTCAACGAGGAGCAGGTCGATTTCGGAGAAATCAATTTCCCCCATGCCTTTTTGGAGCATGACGGCATCGAGATGACACATACCGCCTGTGTTGACTTGAACGGCAATATCTGCGCCAGCTTCGGCGGCGCGGTCGGCATCAATGCTGGTGGCGATGTCGCCATCAATGACGGCGATGCGATAACGCTCGGCTAACTTTGGCAAAGTCTGCTCAATGAGCGATGTTTTGCCTGCGCCAGGAGATGCCATCAGGTTGATACCGAAAACGCCGTGAGCATCGAGCTTGGCACGGTTTTTCTCGGCGAGGGTTTCGTTTGCGCCGAGAATTTTTTCTACTACGGGGATTTTTTTTGTCATGTGTTGCTCCAATTTCTCTAATGGTGGTTGAGTAGTCCGAAGCGATAGCGAAGGACGTATCGAAACCACATTTTCAGTGATTAATGGTTTCAATACGGCAAAGCGCATTGCCTACTCAACCAACGAGGTACTTTTTAATTCTCTATCTCAATCGAATCGATATTAAATTCTTCGCCTTTTGTCACTTTGATGTGGCTACTCCCACATTTTGGGCAAACGAGTTCCTTATCAGTGGGCGTGTAAATGTGCGTGCAATCAATGCAGAATAATTCTACAGGGATACGCTCAAAATGCAAGGTTGCTTTATGGGCAATCGTGTTTTCGCTGAGAATATCCCAATGAAATTGGATAGAATCATCAATAATGGTAGACCATTGCCCAAGCACAAGATAAATATCGGTGACTTTGGTCGCATGATGCGTTTCGGCATGGCGCAGGGTGATTTTTAGGATGCTTTCGGTTACGGGTAATTCGTGCATTTTGAATCTCGCAGATTAGGAATTAGTAAATCAAAAATCAGCAAACCTTGAACTAAGTAAAGAATAATTTTATGGCGCGGGTAAAACCTTAATTATAACCGTATCTGTTCCGCTGGGATTTCCATCTAAATCATAAGCTGTTAGGAATAGCGTATGTTCACCCGCTTGCGTTGGTGTCCATGTAACCCCATATTCTATTTTACCTGTCTCTGTTTTAAGATTTTCAGCTCTGTCGAAGAATATATATTCTCCATCAACACTATTTAAGGTTAATTCTGCCGAAGAAAACCCTGCACCTGTATTACTTTCCACTGAAAGTTCTATATCTACCGGTTTTCCCACAATAGCCTCTGCTGGTATATTCGTAATCTCAACACTGACGCGTGGCAAAACTGTAATTTTTACTGTGTCTGCCCCACTAGGACGACCATCTAAATCATAAGCGGTTAGGTATAGCGTATATTCACCTGAATTATTTGGAATCCATTGAGATCCATATTCTACTTTTCCAGTCTCTGTTTTAAGATCATCGGCTCTGTCGAAGGCTATAATTTCACCATCGGTGCTATTTAATGTTACTTCAACAGAAGATAATCCAGTACCCGTATTACTTTTAACCGAATAGTTTATAACCACAGGATTTCCAACAATTGCCCCTGCAGAGACATTCGCGATTTCAGCACTGATACGTGGAGAAACTGTGACTATGAGCGTAGCAGGCTCACTAGGACGATTATTGAAATCGTAGCCAATTAGAGAGAAAGTATATTCACCCGGTTCAAATGTTGACCATGGGAATTTAGATTCCATCCCGCTTACATTCTCATCTGTATAATCATCAGATAATAAAAGTTCACCATTCAGCGTTATTTGAACTAAGGATATGCCATCGGCATCTGTAATTTCATATTCTATCTCTGTCCACTCATCTACTATAATCTCAGTTAAAGTAGCAGAAATTTCAGCTTTTGGCATTGGTACTTCCGTAGGTGGTGGGGGCGGTGATGGTGGAGATGTTGATGCGACTGCTGCTGTTGGATACACAATCGCGGTTGGTGCTGGGGCTACATCGCTTAGACTACAAGCCATTGATGCCATAAGTAGTGCAAAAAGAATCCAGATAATTTTCTTAGATATTATATATTTTAGCTTCATTTTTTTCTCCTAAAAACAGATATTTTTTGATAGATGGCGTACCGGATCGCGCGTGTTTTAGGCTCAGGTGCTGCGCCCAAGCATTTTCTCGGCGTGAGCAGAAAAATGGTAAGCGTTCAGCTATATTAAAATCTCGATAGTTGTGTTTTTGATTTGATTATGATTTTTCATTCTTAGACCACCAAATTTCTAACGCGAAAAACACGAATATTTTAAGGTTTTTTCGCGTTATTCGCTAAATTCGCGGATTTC
>CAZAWS010000327.1:0-2688 GCA_964488755.1 uncultured Anaerolineaceae bacterium
TCGTTTTCTAATTTTTAATGAGCAATTTTGCCTAAGTTAGATGCCAAAGTCGAGTTAATAAAAGTTAAATATCTTATAAAAATTTTTTGAGAATTTAGAAACCTGCTTTCAAACCTTCAACCTTGAACCGCCTGCTCTGAACTGTGCCGAAAGCTCAACCTTCTATCCAGCCCCCATAACGACACAGCCAAAACAAAAAGTGCACTCACCTGATCAGCGCGAATGCCGCCTAAAATAAGTGTACTATCGCCACGAAAGGCTTCGATGAACAAAGTATATCCAGCCGTAATCGCGATAAAGGTGAGAAACCCCACCCCCGCTTCTTTCTGCGCCCCCGCTTCTTTTCGGGTCTCCTGCTTGGGGGGCCAAACCAAGTTTAGGGTCACGAGCGCACCGATCATGGTGTAAATTTGAGTAGGGTGCCGCGTTGCGCCCCACAACTCGATCCCCCACGGACGCGCTGTCTCCATCCCAAAAGCATCACCTGAGGCTAGGTTTGCGGTAGCAAGTCCTATAGCCAACATCCCAAAGAAAGGAATAAGCGCATCTAGCGTTCGCCACAAATCCATTTCCTTTTTTTGCCCATAAATAAATGTGGCGATGATGGCTGTGATTATCCCCCCCGCCACATCTAATAAACCGGGATTGAGAGAAACGATATTGGGCAAATTTCCCGCAAATGCTTGCGGGTTTTGAGCAATATAAACGATGCGCGCCCCAATAACGCCTGCAACGAGAGAAATAAGAATGAGATTCGAGAGTTTTTCTGCCGAAACCTTATAAACTTTGGCACTCTTTTCGGCAAGGGTGATGCCAATCCAGAGCGAGATAATGAGCATAAGACCAGGGGCTTGCAATGAAAGTGGGCCAATTCTGATAATGGGAAACATAAATTATCCTTTTTACTTCAACAATTTCTCAACGCGTGCCCGCACCATCGCCTCTGCGAGACTGCCAACGACAACTTCCTGAATAACGCCCTCTTGATTAATAAAAAAGGACGTAGGCAAAGATTGCACCTGATAAAGCCGATTGACTTCACTCGTTGTGTCTAGCACAACGGGAAAGCTCAACCCGAACTCACCGATAAATTTGGCAACTTCTTCGGCGGAGTCTTGAGCAGTAGCATTCACCGATAAAATCACAAAATCACCATCTTCATAATCGGCATAAGCCTGCTGAAAAGCAGGCATCTCGGCGCGACAGGGCGGGCACCAAGTTGCCCAAAAATTGAGCAAAACCACTTTACCACGCAAATCTGAAAGGGTCACACTTTCACCTTCGAGCGTCTCTAGGGTGAAATCCGGCGCAAGAAATCCCTTTTGCGGTGCGGGCGTTTCGCCCGCCGTTGAAACGCCCTCTTTATCTGCGCTTAAAAAAATCCACCCTGCGCCTAGGGCTAAAATTAGAATAAATAAAATTCGTCTATGGCTTGGTTGCATATCTCTCCACTTTCGTCTAAACTAAATATAAGATTCTCTGACTAAGAAAACTACAAACTTCTTGCGCCTCAGTAATTTTGCGTAAGGCAATTTTCTCAAAGGAACATATCATACTATGCTTTTTACAAAAAAAACATATATCGGCGTTAATCTCACAGGTAGCAATTTTACTTACGCCGCCTTAGATTCTAATTTAGGACTTCTGGCTTTGGATGAAGGGAATTTGGACGCGCTACTAACCTTTATCGGAGGACAAACCTCAGCTTTTGTGGCGGTTAACGCACCAACGAGACCGAATTTGGGACGCGTGCGCGCGTTGCTCGAGGCAGAAGATTTGGGGACAGGCAGTTCCCCCCTACGCGGTGCCGAGATGCGGATGGCAGAATACGAACTCCGTGCACGCGGCATCAAAGTTGCCGCCACTCCCTCACATCCCGACCTCTGCCCAGCGTGGATGCGTACTGGCTTTCGGCTTTATGAAAGGCTATACGAAATGGGCTTTGCAGAATACCCCGCCGAAGATTCCACCCATCAAGTGCTAGAAACCCATCCGCAAGCGGGCTTTATCGTTATGGCAGAGGGAAATCTGTTCCCAGCATCCGCATTGGAGGGACGTTTGCAACGTCAAGCCATTTTATATGGCGCAGGGCTAGATATTCGTGACCCAATGAGTTTCTTTGAAGAGATTACGCGTTTCAAACTCAAGCAAGGCATCTTGCCCCTCGAAGAAATCTATAATGCCAAAGAACAAAACGCCCTCCTCGCCGCGCATACTGCTTGGCTAACAGCAGAAAAACCAAATGATGTGACCTCCCTCGGTGATGAGGAAGAGGGAAAAGTTTATTTACCAACACGCAAGTTGAAATCCAAGTATTGACTCTCTCAAAACCTGACAGGTCTCAAAGACCTGTCAGATTTATCCCATTAAAATAGGAGAAAAAATGTTAAATATCGGCGACAAAGCACCCGATTTCACCCTCCCAGACGAAAACGGGAAAATAGTCTCACTCAGCGATTATGCGGGGAAATGGCTCGTAGTTTATTTTTACCCCAAAGACGATACGCCCGGCTGCACAAAAGAAGCCTGCGATTTTACCGACAACCAAAATGATTTCGCAGGGCTAAATGCAGAGGTGGTTGGCATTAGCCGCGATAATGCAGAGAAACACCAAAAATTCATCATCAAATACGATTTGGGCGTAACACTACTCAGCGATCCCGACCATATTGTCCACGAAGCCTATGG
>CAZAWS010000328.1:0-2688 GCA_964488755.1 uncultured Anaerolineaceae bacterium
GCTGAGCCATTTTATTTTGCAGTTCTTCAATTTTCTTTTCTGCATCACTCATCATATTACTCCTGAAAAAGGTGTCTCTGTGCCGTATCCCAAAAGATAGGACACAGAGACTTTTCAATATTTGGCTGAGTCCCTCACCCGCCCTCTCCCAAAGGGAGAGGGGAAAGAAAAGAAGCTGCAACCGGGATCAAGCTGGGCTGGCTTTTCGTTTTCTGGTTCCGTCCCGCATCCTGTAGATGACAAGAATTACCGACCAGCAGGGAAAACATACGCAAGAAAAGCTATGGAAACGACTAAACGAAACCCGATATTGTTGTTCCTATTATCGGGATTGTTGTTGTTGCGGTAGGCGCAGCGCGCGTTCCTATTATTGTTGTTCCAAGAACCGCCGCGCAGCACGCGAGTTGTCGCAGCCCAACCCCAAATAAAGAGTTATGTGCCCTTTATTTTCTTGTATTCTTCATCCAGCCACCGAGCAAACGCCCAATCTCGGCGAGCATTCGAGAGACATGTTCATATTGTCCCATATCAATCAGTTTTAGATCACGGCAAAGGCGTAAATGAGTGCGTAGCTTAGCCAACTCAATATCCGCTTTTTGCAAAGATAGAGCAGGGTTTCTTGTTTTGCTGGCTTCAATCAAATTTTCTTGGAATTGCAAAGCTGTTTTTTGCACTGCCTGTGCCAAAACAAAGCGATGTTGACGAGGGAATTTTACCGTAACAGGTATAATCCAAAGCAAGAGATCGTAGGTACGTGAAAAGATGGGTGATTCTTTCATAAGTGTCCTAACCACCTGACAGTTTCATTTTTGAAGGTGGTTGAGTAGTCCGTAGCGGTAGCGGAGGGCGTATCGAAACCACGAAATAGCTAAATTTATGCAAGCCGTTGGTTTCGATACGGCGAAAAGCACCGCCTACTCAACCAACTATACGCTTCTTTTACCAAACTGTCAGGGAGCTAGATAAGTGTCTAAATTTTCGATAGTTAAAGCCGATGTACAGCACATCTACCTTATTCTTGGCAGAGGAAAGCTTAGTAAAGAACGCCGCAAACCCCAAGTATCACCATGCTGTGCATGAGCTATCCAGCCTTGCACGCGAGCGTCCAAATCATCACGAGAAAGCTCCCCGCGAGAAAATTCTTTGTAGGATTTTCGCAAACGACGCGAAAAAGCAACGCCACTATATCGTTTTAAACGGCGATGTGTGGGATAAAGACGAAATCCTAGAAAGGGGATGCCTGTTTTTGTTGGATAGACCGTACTGCTGCCTTCGTGCATTGTTAAGCGCAGCGTTGCTAAAAACTGCCCTATGGCTTGCTTCCATTTCCAGAGCGTTTTTTTATCTTCAGCAAAGAGCAAAAAATCATCTACATAGCGCAAATATGCTTTTGTGCGCAGCTTACGCTTTATAAATTGATCTAATTCGTTCAAATAGACATTTGCCCAAAATTGTGAGGTGAGATTGCCAATTGGCAATCCGCGTGGGCGATTGGCAGCAAAAAGACCCTGCCCTGAGCCTATCGAAGGGTCATCCCCTTCAAAATAAACCATATCGTATTCGTCGTTCAAAATATCTTTGCCACTATGCAAAATTTGTCTGCACAGCCAAAGTGTTTTTTCATCTGCAATTTTGCGCTCTAGCACCGCATCCAAAGCAGCGTGATCTATGCTGGGGAAAAATTGGCGAATATCGCATTGCAAAACGTAAGGATAATACTTTGCCCATGCCTGCGCTTTATTTAGTGCTTTATGTGAGCCTTTTCCAACTCGATTGGCATAAGAATCTCCGATGAAGGTTCTTTCGAATACTGGCTCAATGATATTGCAAAGGGCATGATGCACCACACGGTCTCGAAAAGGCGCGGCAGAGATTAAACGATATTTGGGGTCATGAATATAGAAGGAATAATACACCCCGGGTTTATAACTTTGCGAAATCAATTCTTCTTGAATTTGAATCAAATGATCTTCCAAATCAAATTCGAATGCGGCTACCGCCGCATTACCGCGCTTGCCCTTCGCGGCTTTACGGAATGCCCAGTATAAATTAGCAAAGTTGGTTAAGTCACCGTATAAATTATCGTATTTTTTTGCCATAGTATATTCTTAATAAACGCAAGCGGGCTAAAGCCCGCACTACGAGGGGCACTCTTTTTTACCTGCATTTCTTGTCTTTTATACGATTGCCTACGATCAGAAAAACAGAACTCAGTATTCAGAAAACAGAAACCAAAAACTTAACGAAAAACCAGGGAAACGACTAAACGAAACCCGATACTGATGAGCCTATAACCGGGAAGGTAGTCGAGGCGGTAGGCGCAGCGCGCGCTCCTATTATTGCTGTCCCAAGAACCGCCGCGCAGCACGCGAGAAACTTCATCTGAAGCCTCAAGATTTTCTCGCCCATCATCTACATCGTAAGGATAAGAAAAATCTGTATCCATTCTATCCTTCCCCCATAAACTTCTCGTCCACTCCCAGACATTGCCGCTCAAATCCAGCACGCCATAAGGGCTGGCACCTTCCTGAAAGATGCCCACTGGTGTGGTTGTTCTCAAGCCAAGTTCGCTTGTATTGCAGCGCGTCAGCTCAAAATTATCTCCCCAAGGGTATTCTCGCTTATCTTGCGTCCCACGTGCCGCTTTCTCCCACTCGGCTTCGCTGGGCAAAGTGATATTCTTACCAC
>CAZAWS010000329.1:0-2687 GCA_964488755.1 uncultured Anaerolineaceae bacterium
GTCCGTAGGACAGAGGGGGGCGGCGTAAAATTAACCAACAACTCTTTAGTGCTCCATAAAAAGGAATGGTACTAAAAGACTCCTTTTTTATTGTATAATCTGCCCATGCGTAAAACACTTTTTCTTCTCCTTATCTTCTCCCTTCTCTTACTCAGTGCGTGTAAACCCAAACCATCCGCGCCATCTAGCGCAGAAATTGGCATCGCGGTCGCAGGCACATTAGCCGCGCTCCCCCAACCCACCATCCAGCCAACCTATACCCCCTTCCCTACGGTCACACCTCATACCCCCCTCTTAGAAGGACTCTTTTGCGAATATCAATTCTGCATTGGACACCCAATCAACACCGCCCTATTTGATGCCCAAAAAGCCGAAGACCCCAGCGAATACACCGCAGGAATGCTCGCCTCCTACCGCCCCGATCTTTTCACCCTCGTCATCTGGCAACTCAATCACGGCACAGACGACCCACAATTTATGCTCGACCTAATCATGCAGGATGGTGTAGACGAACGGCGCGGCACCCTTGATGTCAACTTGCTTGGCGAGTTAACCACTTTCTACTCGGCAATAAACACAAGTGCCTCCGACAAACTCCCCACTGGAGGCGTTGGTGCGTGGGTCTGTGGCGACCGCGCCTTCGGTTGGAAAGTATACACACCCACCGAAGAAATCGCATACCAACTATTTGAAGAAGCAACAAGCAAGTTTCGTTGCGAAAAATAACGGGGAAAATTAAATTTTCTTCTAGGATGAATGGAACGCCTCACGCGTAAACCCAACTTGATTGCCATAAAAAACATTAGTGCAGCAGTAAACGCCTCCCGTTAAATGAGAAAAAAACAACTCGCTTAAAGCCCTAAGTTCAGGTAGAATGAAAATATAACAGCATCGAATTAGGCATTGCAAAATCCATCCTCTTTCGAGTTTATGCAAAAAGGAAAACTTTATGACCTCAAAAACAGACACATCAGCAAGCGACACCATAGATGCCTACCGTAAAAGACAGCAACGCGGTCCCGTTATTATCTGGGGCTTAGCAGTACTGCTTGTTTTAATTGGTATCATCATCCTCATCGTCTGGCTTACTGGAGATAACAAACCCGCACTCTCATTTCTTGCTTCAGAAACGCCAACACCAACCTCCACCGCAACGGTGACCCTAACCGCCACACCAACTTCTACATCTCAACCAACATCTACGCCCACCCAAACATTAACGCCCGTACCACCAACCCCCTCGGCACCCTTTACCTATACCGTAGGCGAAGGAGAATCACTGGTCGTTATTTCCGACAAATTCAATTTAGGAGAAAATGGTGTCCTACTTCTATTGGCTCTAAACCCCGTTGTTGAAGAACGTGGATTTGTCTATGTTGGCGAAGAGATTTTAGTCCCCAACCCCGATATGGAACTCCCCACAGCCACACCGGTCCCCGTTAGCCTAGTCCCAGGGACAGAACTCGAATACACCATTCGCCCCGGAGATACCATCGCCGCTATTGCTATTAAATTTCGCAGTACCGCAGAAGCCATTCTTGAATTAAACGAAATCGAAAACGCGAACACTATTCAAGCTGGGCAAGTTATCCTCATCCCCGTCAACCTTGTTACCGCAGAGCCAACTCGCCTTCTGCCCACAGCCCCAGCAAACGTGACACCCTCTCCCACCGCCCCATCATCCAACGGAACACCCATCGGTGGAGCCTGTGACTATGAAGAAAACGAAGCCTATCTCAATCAAATTTTCGAGCTAGTTAATACCGAGCGTGTCACGCAAGGCTTATCTCCGTTAGCGGCGAATGAAAAATTAAACGATGCTGCGCTTGTTCACGCCTCAGATATGGCTTGTAACTCCATCTTCAAAGAAGAAGGCTCCGATGGCTCAACACCAGAAGAACGCGTTGAAGCGCAAGGGTACGAGGCAACCTTAGTATTGCAAGAAATCCATGCCCAACCACCCGAATACGGCGGGGACGGGCAAGCCGCCTTCGATGCGTGGATGGGTGGCACTTCATTACTCAACCCCACGGTCACCGAAATCGGCATCGCCTACGCGTATTCTTCAGAAAGTGCTTTTGGTGGTTATTTCACCCTTATTCTTGCTACGCCAAAACCCTAAAATTTCACTAGACAAAAACAAACTCATCAAGTAGAATAGCGTCTTGCAAATAGAAAGAAAAAATCTCGGAGGAAGACCTGTGGCAAATATCAAATCTCAAATCAAACGTAATAGACAAAATGAAAAACGCCGTTTGCGTAACCGCGTTTATCGTGGTTCCACAAGTGTAGCGGTCAAAAATGCTCGCAAAGCACTAGAAGCTGGGAACGTAGAAGAAGCACGTGAAGCAACTATGTTCGCTGTTAGTCGTCTCGACAAAGCCGCTCAAAAGAGTGTTCTGCACAGAAAAAATGCTTCTCGTCGTAAGGGGCGATTAATGAAACAACTTGCCGCTCTCGAAGCAGGCGCATAGTTTTTTCAACAGCAAATTTCAATTAAATAAGCGGGAGTATCTTCAAGATGCTCCCGTTTTTGCGCGCTTAAATCTAAGGTCATTGATCTAGCCCCGCAAAATTGCCAAAACCTTAAATAATGAATTCAGGGGGAAAGTTGAATTCATAATAGCCTCTGTCGAAAACAGGGCAGAAGAACCCGTTCTCTTAAGGGGGATGGGGGGCTGACTGCT
>CAZAWS010000330.1:0-2685 GCA_964488755.1 uncultured Anaerolineaceae bacterium
CTTATACATCTGAAGCATACTTCACTCAAATTTTGCATCATTAATGAATAGTTTATTTCTTCCTAAGTCCTTATCTTCAGCACAATGTTGAATGAACGATATCAAGCCAAAAACAAGCCTGTTGCGGTTCTTCATCCCCCTAAAAAATCCGCACTTTTTCACATCATCCTAAAAGGAAAAAATTATGATGCGATTTGATCGCTTTACAGAAAGAGCGCAAGAAGCCGCACAGCGAGCGGCTGAAATTATTCAGCGTTATAGCCATAACCAAATTGATACCGAGCATATTTTGCTGGCGTTAATTGAGCAAGAAGATGGCACAGTGCCACAAATTTTGGAGGCTCTTAAGGTTAGCCCAGAGGCGGTGATGGAGCGGATTGACAGCATGTTGAAGGCTAGTCCGAAGGCAAATATCTATGGCGGTGGGGCAGGGCAGATTTTTATTACGCCGCGTGTAAAGCGGATTATTGACCTTGCAAATAGTGAGGCAAGCCGTTTAAAAGATGAATATATTTCTACAGAACATCTCTTTTTGGCAATTATAAGTGAGAGAAATACGCCCGCTTCACGCATTTTAGAAAATGCTGGCGTAACACGAGACCGTGTGATGGGTGCGATTAAAGATTTGCGTGGCGGAAAACGTGTGACCGATAAAAAAGCCGAAAAACGCCACAAAGTGCTTGAAAAATACTCGCGAGATTTAACCTTACTGGCGCGTGAGGGAAAACTTGACCCCGTTATTGGACGTGATACCGAAATTTTACGTTTGGTGCAAATTCTTTCACGTAGAACAAAAAATAATCCTGTACTAATTGGGGAAGCGGGCGTAGGAAAAACAGCGATTGTAGAAGGCTTAGCGCAAAAAATTGTTAATAACGACGTGCCAGAAATTTTGGGCGGAAAACAAGTGGTCTCACTCGATTTAGGGAGCATGGTAGCTGGCTCACGTTTTCGCGGTGAATTTGAAGAACGCTTGAAATCAGCCATTGATGAAGTACAAAAATCAAATGGCGAAATTATTTTAATGATTGACGAACTGCATACCGTTGTTGGTGCGGGAGCGGCAGGAGGCTCGCTAGATGCCTCTAGTATGCTCAAGCCTGCCTTAGCGCGTGGCGAATTGCAGTGCATTGGCGCAACCACTTTAGATGAATTTCATAAATATATAGAAAAAGATGCCGCCTTAGAGCGCAGATTTGCGCCCGTTTATGTAGAAGAACCTAATGTAGAAGATACAATAAAAATGCTCCATGGCTTGCGTGACCGCTATGAAGCACACCACAAAGTCAGCTTTTCAGATGAGGCTTTAGTTGCCTCGGCACAATTAGCCGATAGATATGTAACCGACCGTCATCTGCCCGATAAAGCAATTGATTTGATGGATGAATCTGCCGCAAAATTACGCGTGGCACTTTACTCACTTCCCGATGATTTACGCAGTATGAAAACAGAAATAACCCGTTTAGCCGCCGAAGAAGAAGTAGCTGGCACAGAACGCGATTATGAACGCGCCGCCGATATGAAAGCCGAGCGTTTGCGCTTAGAAAGTGAATTTACAGAAGCCCGAGAAAAATGGGGAGAAGAACATAAGCTAGATGAAATCGTTAAAGTCGATGATATTGCTCAAGTTGTACATCAGTGGACGGGCATCCCTGTTTCACAGATGATGGAGAGCGAAGCCGAAAAATTGCTAAATATGGAAAACCGCTTGCACGAGAAAATTATCGGGCAAAATGAAGCCATCTCCGCCATATCAGATGCTATTCGGCGCGCCCGCTCTGGGCTGAAAGACCCCAACCGCCCCATTGGTTCATTTATTTTTATTGGTCCCTCTGGTGTTGGCAAAACAGAGTTAGCAAAAGCTCTAGCTTGGTTCATGTTTGACGACCCCGAAGCTCTGGTACGCATTGATATGTCTGAATATCGTGAGCAACACACTGCATCTCGTCTCTTTGGTGCCCCTCCCGGCTACGTTGGCTACGAAGAAGGTGGGCAACTCACTGAAGCCGTACGCCGCCGCCCTTATCGCGTTGTTTTATTTGACGAAATCGAAAAGGCGCATCCTGATGTGTGGAATGCCCTGCTTCAAATTTTAGATGATGGACGCATGACAGACGGACAAGGCAAAGTTGTCGATTTCAGAAACACCATTTTAATCATGACCAGCAATCTCGGCACAGAATATGTTGGCAAAAGCGGTGCGCTAGGATTTTTGCAAAACTCGGAGTCAGAAGAAGACCAAGAAGCCGAAAAGAAAATTGGCAAGGCACTCAAAGATGCCTTTAGACCAGAATTTTTAAACAGAATTGACGAAACCATCACCTTCTCACCCCTCAGTGTAGAAGAAATGGAAGAAATCGTTGATTTACAAATACGCGAAATTCAAGGACGTCTAAAAAAGTTTGGTATCTCCGCCGAGCTAACCCCCGCTGCCCGCACTTGGCTGGCAAAAGAAGGCTACGATAAATCTTTCGGAGCGCGCCCGCTAAAACGAGCCTTGCAAAAATTTGTAGAAAGCCCACTTTCAATGAAACTCCTCAAAGGCGACTTTGAAAAAGGCGGCTCGATTCTCGTGGATGTAGATAGCGAAGAGAATAAAATCATTTTTATGGAAGGACAGGAAATGCCAAAAGTGGAAGAGGAAGTGGAAACCGCATAAATGCTTCGACAGGCTCAGCACAGGCT
>CAZAWS010000331.1:0-2684 GCA_964488755.1 uncultured Anaerolineaceae bacterium
CCCTTCGGGCATCTCCCCCAAAATGGGGGAGAATTTTCCCTCTCCCGTTTTGGGAGAGGGACGACCTGAGCGTAGCGGAAAGTCAGGCGTTGTCCTGAGTTATTGCCTAAGCTATCTATGAATGAATTCATAGGCTAATAGGGGAAGTCCGTTTAAACGGACTTAGTATTTCAGCATGGGATTTCAATCCCATGCTTTTAAAGTGCACAAAATCCCCCCAATGGTTACTTGACCTTGCTCGTGCAAAAGACTAAAATTTCTGAAACCTTAAAATATGCTATACTTTAGCACATGCAAACGCCAAGTATCATGTGGACAAAATGGGCAAATATCTTAGATCGTTATCATGTCACAAATCTTGCCGCATGGTTGCTAGAAGCTGGCGAGCCGCTAAATATAGTCGGCGCACAAATTTTATACTTTGGGCAACCATTGCTTGGTGATGATCGTCTGCATGACTTGGCGTATTTCCTTGAAGACAAAGAAAAAACTCGAGCTTTTGCTGATTATTTAAGGAAGGACTAACTTGGAGCAAATTTCCACTCTTGCTGGTTTTGGATTTATCCTATTTAGCGTAATTTTACTCGTTGGGCTATTTTTGCTCAAAGACAGAGTAAAAGCCTCTTTCCGCGATATTCCCGCATTTTCTAAGCTAAATAAATCGCTTGGCACCGCTGTAGAAGATGGGTCACGAATTCACTTTTCACTTGGTGCGGCTGATATTACCAGTTCCCGTACAGCGGCATCTTTTGCTTCACTGGGTGTCTTGCGCCAATCTGCCGAATTATCGGCATCTAGTGACAAATCCCCTCTTGCCACATCTGGCAATGCTCCCCTTAGTATTCTCTCCCAAGATAGCTTAAAGACAGCCCATCATATTGCTGGTGCAGATCAACAATATAACGCGACTTCTGGTCGCCTAACGGGGATAACGCCATTCTCTTATGTGGCAGGTACTATCCCGGCAATTTATGATGAAGATATTTCTGTCAACGTATTGGCAGGTGGATTTGGCACAGAAGTCGGCTTGCTTAGTGATGCCGCCGAAAGAGCAGATTCCTTTACCCTCGCCGGTACAGATGCACTGCCTGCACAAGCGGTATTATATGCCAGCGCAAACGAAACCCTAATAGGGGAAGAACTTTATGCTTCGGGTGCCTACCTCAATGCGGGACGAACCCACCTCGTTAGCCTATATGTACAAGATATTTTGCGCTGGTTAATTATAGGCGCACTAATCGTGGGCGCGGGAATGAAATTATTGGCAGGTCTACTATGACCAAACTCTTCGCTCCCGCCATCGCAATAGCCACAGGGCTACTTGTTTTATTGGGCTATTTTTTTCCTAACGAAATCCTCAACGGCATACGCATTACCATTGTACAATGGGCAATTATCCTTGCTGGTGCGGCGGTTTTAGTAGGTGTTAGCAATTTGTTTTTTGTTCATCTTAAGAAAATACAAAATAAAGAAAAGGGGAGAGTTTATAGCCTTTTATTGATAGTTTCTTTATTGCTTTCTCTCGCTTTAGGCTTACTGCTGGGAACAAACTCATCCATAATGCAAGGTGTCTTTAGTGCAATTATTTTACCTGTAGAGAGTAGCTTGCTCGCAATCATGTCCGTCACCCTAATCTATGCCGGTATCCGCCTTTTAGGGTATCGAAACGACTTAATGGCAATGATATTCTTAGTTTTTGCCCTAATTGCCATGCTTATCGCCGCACCATTTCCCTTCTTTGAACTTCCTCTCATGGACGATTTTATTCGCCCCTTAGTTGTCGGTGTTCTTGCCACAAGTGGCGCACGTGGCATCCTGTTGGGCGTAGCCCTAGGCACCCTTCTTACAGGCATACGCGTTCTAATCGGTTCAGATAGACCTTATGGGGGTAAATAATGGAAACCATTAAATGCCCCGTTTGCGGAGAAATAAACCCTGCTTCATTAGATAATTGCAAGAACTGTAACCAACGCTTGCGTCAAAGCACCAGCGAACTAGATGGTGGCGGAAAACTAATCAATTCGGGACAGAATCCAACGGCAAAAGCGACTTCCGAGCTTGAATCTGCTCTTCCTGCTTGGTTGAAAAACGCCCGTAAAGGTGCAGAAAGAGAAGAGGCACTAGAATCTTCTCCTACACCGTCTCCCCTACCTGTAAAAAAAGAACCAGAAATAATAGAAGAAAAAAAAGAAGATGCGTCTATTGACTGGCTTGCAGGCTTAGGGCTAGAAGGCGATAATGATGAAGATGATGATGATGATGAAGCCGCCGACTGGCTTAAAAATCTTCAAGGCGATGAATCTCCCGAAGCAGACGAAGAAGAAATTATCCCCTCTGGCATTTCAGCGGCAGATGAGCCTATCACCGCGGGCGATGCCCCCCTCCCCTCTACTGAAGAAGTACCCATTCAAACGGGGATACTTCCTAACTGGATGGCTGACCTTCAGGAAGAATCTGTAGAGCAAGAAGCCGAATCTTTACCCGACCTAATTGAAGAAGATAAGCTGGATGTGGGGGATATCAAGACGGGACAGCTCCCGAATTGGCTATCAACAGCAGATTCTTCTCCCGACCTCGCCGAAACGTCCTTGGTTCAACCTACTTCTGCCATCAAATCGGATACCGATTCCCTCAGCGTGAGTGCCTCCGACCCTGTCCCAGACTGGATGGCTGGACTTCGAGAC
>CAZAWS010000332.1:0-2665 GCA_964488755.1 uncultured Anaerolineaceae bacterium
GCCGCCGAGGACGGCGGCGGGAGCGATATTTTAATGGGGGAGTGTGACCAATTACCAATTCTTTGGTGTGAGTTTGGAGATACTGTGCTGGTTCACCGTGAATTTGAGCTTGGCACCTTTGCATTTACTTGACACTCCCCAGTCACTGTATATAATAAGGGCGCATCCTAAAGTGGGGATGCGCCCAATAAATAAAACGAACTCGAAGAAAAGTACCTGCGTAACCGTTCAGAGAGCCATCGGCAGTGCGAGATGGTCGGCAAAGTAGCGAAATCCACTTCGATTGGTAGCAGATAATTTCTCCCCCCGCGGGGGAGATTAAAGAGGGGGGCTTACCACGTTGCTCTCGCAGAGATTATTATCCCAAGAGAGACGGGCACGCCCGTTATAGCGTCATAGAGGTTGCCTTTCTGCGAAAGGTGACGAAAGCAGGTGGCACCACGAGCGCCCCTCGTCCTGCTGTGGATCGGGGCGTTTTTGTTTTTTAAAGACTTTAGACATCAGACCTAAGACCTAAGTTTTTGCTCAAGTCTAAAGTCTTAGGTCTTAAGTCTCCAATCGGAGGTGCAAGATGTTAGATATTCGTTTGATTCGTGAAAACCCAGATATAGTGCGAGAAGCACTAAAAAAACGTCAATCTGATGATGCGGTAGTAGACACTCTCGCAAAGTTAGATGAAAAACGGCGTGAAATTTTGAGCGAAGTCGAAGAACTCAAAGCCGAGCGCAACACCGTTTCCAAAGAAATCGGGCGGATGAAAGATGCCGAATCTCGACAAGGAAAAATCTTGGCGATGCGCGCTGTTGGAGATAAGATTAAATCTTTGGATGATGATCTGCGGGATGTTGACGGAGAACTAACCTCCACTATGGCAACCCTGCCCAACATTCCGAGCGATGCGACTCCTTACGGTATAGATGAGAGCGAGAATGTCGTCCTCAAGACAGTTGGTGAAATCCCAGAGTTTAGCTTCGATCCCAAACCACACTGGGATTTAGGTCCTGAACTTGACATCATTGATTTTGAGCGCGGCGTGAAAATGACAGGATCCCGTTTTTATGTTCTTAGCGGCGCAGGTGCGCGTTTGCAACGTGCGCTGATTGCCTATATGCTCGATTTGCATATCAAGCAGGGTTATGTTGAAAAATATACGCCTTTTATGGTCAAAACGAGCACCGTTTATGGCGCAGGGCAATTGCCTAAATTTGCGGATAATCTCTACAAAGACCATGAAGAAGATTTATATATGGTGCCGACCGCCGAAGTGCCGCTGACTGGCTACCATAGTGATGAGATTTTTGAAGAAGGCGATTTGCCGAAGAACTATACGGCTTATACGCCCTGTTTCCGCCGAGAAAAAATGAGCGCGGGGCGTGATGTGCGCGGCATCAAACGTGGGCATCAATTCGACAAGGTTGAGATGTATATGTTCGTCAAACCCGAAGATTCGGATGCCGCTTTTGAGCAGATGATGGCGGATGCGGAAGAGACCGTCGCATTATTGGGCTTGCCCTATCGAATTCTCCAGCTTTGTACCGGCGATTTGGGCTTTGGCGCATCCATCACTTACGATATCGAAGTTTGGGCGGCGGGGTGCAATGAGTGGCTCGAAGTTTCCTCCGTCTCAAACGTGACCGATTTTCAGGCACGGCGTGCGAATATCCGTTACAGACCAGAAGATAGCAAAAAGAATCGATTTGTGCACACCCTAAATGGCTCCGGGATGGGACTTCCGCGTGTTATGATTGCCATCATGGAAAATTATCAACAAGAAGATGGCTCAATTATTGTCCCTGAAATTCTGCGCCCGTGGATGGGTGGTATTGAAGTCATTAAGTAAAACGAAAACCCGAAAGGTTTTATCTAAAAGTGTTTTTGATAAATAAATTTTGAATGCACAGGTTTTAGTAGGGTTAAAACGCAGGTAAAAACCTTTTGGGTTTGTTTTATAGGAGCATCCCATGGAAGGCTGGCTAGAAACCGCAGTTGTTTTTGTTACCCCCCTTGTCATGTTATTTGGGCTTTTCGGCTTGATTATGCCCGTTTTTCCCGGTTTAGTCATTATTTGGCTTGCGGGCTTAGGCTATGGTCTTTTTAATGGCTTTGACACAGTTGGGTGGGTCGCTTTTGGCATTATGACCGTATTGATGCTCTTAGGCAATACGCTGGATGGCGTTCTGATGGCAAAAAAAGCACTTGATTATGGCGCGGCAAAAATATCTTTGGTGCTCGCTGGAATAGTAAGTATTGTTATTAGCTTAATGTTTTCGCCCATTATCGGGCTAATTGCCGCCCCTGCTGTTTTATATCTTTCAGAAAAAAATCAGGGTCACACCTCAGAAGAAGCAAAAGAAATTACAAAAGGGCTTATAACAGGGTGGGGATGGGCGTTTGTGCTCCGCTTTGTTGTAGGGGTAATAATGATAGCACTTTGGGTATCTTGGGCAATAAATTAGCTCACACTTTGGTTAACCAAAAAGACCCTGCTGTTTTCAAAATCAGCAGGGTCTTTATTTTTACTCGATAGTTGTGATTTCGGATTTCTAACGCCACAAAAGACTGGTTTTGAGCGAGAAAGCCTTCTGCAAAAGACAAAATCTCATCTTTTTAACGCGAAACTCGCGAATTCAGCGAATAACGCGAAAAAAACCTTAAAGTATTCGTG
>CAZAWS010000333.1:0-2627 GCA_964488755.1 uncultured Anaerolineaceae bacterium
CCTCGTTATTTTAAATTTTTACGCGAATCCCAGAGAAATGATAAAATATATTCTTGAAACCTCCCCTCCCGCTGAGGACAGCGGCTAGAGCGGGGAGATAAAAAACTCAATTAAAGGAAAACACTATGACTAAATTTCTCGGCTACCAATGCTCACTTTGCGATAAAAAATATGCGCCTGACGAAGTAACCTACACTTGCCCCGATTGTGGCGGCAATTTAAATGTTCTGCTCGATTACAAAGCGATTAACGAAAAATATCAGCCTGAAGATATCACCTCACGCACAACAACCTCATTGTGGAGATATTTACCACTTTTGCCCGTTTCAAATCCCGGTGGCGAAGAAACGCCTCTTTACGCCGCAGGCTGGACTCCCACTTTTGCCCTCCCTACTTTGGCTGAGAAGCTGGATTTAGACAATCTCTGGCTTAAAGATGAGAGTTCTAACCCCACCGCATCTTTCAAAGATCGTGCTAGCGCAATTTTAGTTGCCCGTGCAAAAGAGATTAACGCCGAAGTTATCGTGACGGCATCCACAGGCAACGCGGGTGCGGCTTTGGCAGGGATGTCTGCCGCGGTTGGGCAAAAATCGGTCATCTTTGCCCCCAAGACTGCCCCTGTGGCAAAGGTTGCCCAATTACTAGTTTTTGGCGCAGAAGTAATGCTCGTAGACGGCACCTATGACGATGCCGTTGAATTGGCGGTCAAAGCCGCAAATGAATTTGGTTGGTATTGTCGCAATACTGGCTATAACCCCTTCACCGCAGAGGGTAAAAAGACCGCCGCTTTCGAGATTTGGGAATGGTCGCTTAAAGCCCTTGCCGATAACGATAAGCCTCTTTCTGTTTTCGTTTCTGTAGGTGATGGCAATATCATTTCAGGTATTCACAAAGGTTTCAAAGATTTGGTTGCGCTAGGCTGGATGAAGCAAATGCCGCGCATTTTTGGCATCCAAGCCGAAGGGTCTGCCGCGATTGCCAATGCCTATAATGCAAAAACCGAAGAAATTACAGCTGTCTCTGCCACCACATCAGCAGATAGTATTTCTGTAGATATGCCTAGCGATGGCGTGCGCGCAGTTCGTGCTGCGACAGAAACAGGTGGTGCATATATCACAGTGACCGATGAGCAAATCATCGCGTCCATAGCTGAACTCGGCAAAGTTGGCATTTTCGCGGAGCCTGCTGGGGCTACAGCTTACGCCGGTTTAACGGTGGCAAGCCAAACGCACGCGGTGAAACGGGACGATCCCATTCTAGTTGTAAATACAGGGAGCGGTCTCAAAGATGTAAATGCCGCATTAAAAGCTGTATCTAAAGCCCCCATAATTGCGCCAACTTTAGACGCAGTGAAAGCAAATTTATAACCTCCAAGTAGAGACTCGGTTTTTCCATACAGAAAACCGAGTCTCTTTTAACCTTTTTTAAGGAAATTCTTTTATGGATAATGAATGGTCTCCCCGTGCCAGATATTTTCTACTGATCTTACTGATTCTTTTTCTGGTCGCAGTAGCTTGGTATATTCGCCCACTTTTTACGCCATTATTAATTGCGGCATTATTTGCGTATGTGCTAAACCCCATTGTCGATTTTCTTGAAGAAAAAGCGCGTCTTAAACACAAAGTGGCGGTAAACGTCACCTATTTTCTAACCCTTGCCATGATTGTCTCTATCCCCGCAACGGTGGTGCCAATTATCGTGCGCGAGGTACAAGAGATTACCACCGATTTATCTGATTTACCAAATTTTGTGCAAAGTTTATTGGAGCAAACCATAGTCATTGGAGGCTTAACACTGAGTCTAGCTTCTTTAGGCGTAGAATTAGCAGAGCCGCTTTCTAAATTATTAGAATTTGTGCCTGAAAACACGCTAAAACTCATCGAAGCAACCTCACGGCAAGTTGCATGGATTTTCGTAATCATCATCACTTCGTACCACTTTATCAACGATTGGGATAGAATTAAAGAATGGATTTTTCGTATTCCACCTAAAAAACTGCAAAACGATGTCCACCGCCTATACGACAAAATTGCCGACATCTGGCACATTTATTTACGCGGTCAGATTGCCTTAATTGCTATTTTAAGCGTAATTTACGCACTAGCTTGGTCTGTCGTTGGCTTGCCTGGCGCGCTATTATTGGGTATTTTAGCAGGGCTTCTCAATATCATTCCCGAGCTAGGTCCCTTTATTGCGGCATCATTGGCATTCGTGATTGCCCTTATGCAAGGCTCAAATTTTTTAGAAATGTCAAATTTTTGGTTTGCTATGCTGGTTGTGGGCATTTTTATAATTATCAACTACGGCAAAAACATCTGGTTAATGCCAAAAATCTTCGGCAAAAGTTTAGATTTGCACGATGGCGTAATTTTTGTAGCCATTATCGCCGCTGTTGTGATTAATGGGATTCTGGGGGTCTTGATTGTTATCCCGCTTTTGGCATCAGCAATAGTCGTCATCAAATATCTACGCAAACGTGTTTTAGGCTTGCCACCCTTCCCCGAAGAGGATAACGAAGATGAGCTTGATGAGGCGTAAATCGCTTGTCCTAGGAACGGTAATTAAATAACCGTAAGCGTTCAGACTACAGACTTTAGATGCGCTCAAAATAGCCAGATTTTGAAGTT
>CAZAWS010000334.1:0-2601 GCA_964488755.1 uncultured Anaerolineaceae bacterium
TCATAAACTGGTGCCGGCGTGGTGGTGGGCGTGGGGGTAATGGTGGCGACCATATTGTCCCAGCCGCTGGCATCAAAAATAAAGGTGAGAAATTCGGTGCGCTCAGCGCGGTTCATGGGGCGGGGGCGAGCGTAATCTTCAAGGAGGGCGGTGAGAAGTTCTACGCCGAGATAGCGACCATCGTAAAAGGTGTGGCGGTCTATGAACTCGTCACGAGTGTTTTCGGTAGTGTGCATTTGGTCGAAAAAGAGATTGCCCAAACCATAATCAATAAATGAGCCATTATAAAATTCTTTTACCTGCGAAGAATGTGCCTGACTGCCGCTTACGACCACCGCACCGGCATCTGCCATGGCGCGAAAATCGCGTCCCTGCTGTGGGCGAATTTCTGGCGAATAGTATTCTTGATATTGAAAAGTAGCGATGGGCAAATAACCTTCAGCACGTAATTGGGCGATTTCTGCGGTCATAAAATCAAAATCGCAAGGTGCCGCGCCGGGCCAATCGTCTTCACGCGCCCAAGCGTAATCAGGACCTACTGGGTTGCATCCGATAAAAGCAAATTTATTGCCATTATGTTCTAGCGTGATGGCTTTTTGCGCGTCTGCCAAGTCTTTGCCGCCACCATAATAGGGAATGCCATACTCATTATATAAATCTAGCGTGAAAAGAGTAGCATCTGAGCCTTGATCTTGAAAATGATTGCCCGTTAGCTCGACCAAATCTGTGCCTACATATTCGAGCAATTCAATATAATCGGGATTGCTACAAAAAGATTGCGTGCCCGGGTTTGGATTGGGGTAGGGGCAATGCTCATAAAAAGGCACTTCGTTGCTAATATGCGTAATATCAGCATCTTGCAACCAATGCCCAATATCTCGTGCGGGGTAAGTGATGCCCTCCACTTCCATTTTATAAGCGGTGGCACGCACCATTGCGGTTACACCCGTCATCACCAAAACGGTCAACTTTTTGGGGTCACGATTTGTGGATGAGATTTCAGGCGTCTCAACAGTGCAAGGCGATTCGCAATCCCAGCCAAAGGGAATGATAAGCGGATAATCTTCGACAGAAAAATCATTGTGCATGGGCGATTGACCCTCAATGCTCAATACCTTCCAACGCGGTTCGATTTTTTCAAAGGGGATGATTGCCCAAGAATCTCGCGCTTCCCATGCCAATTTTAATAGATTATGGGACTCGGCGGTACGAAGGTGTTTTGAACTGGGTTGCCCCCAAAGAGCGGTGAGCGCAGCTTTTGTCTCCTCCGCCACCCAAAGGACAGATGCGTCTGATTCTTCCCCATCCCACGTAGCGCGCAATTCTTCGATAGTTACGTCATCCATAATGGTCGGGAAAGGGGCAACCAGCGCGTAAACCCACTCTGCTTCTGGCTCTAATGTGTTCACATCCAAACGCAAAACCGCCATATCTTCATCTGCCGTGAGGGGAAGCCCCCAATCGAAAGATGCCTTTCGTAGCGCGTCTGGCACCGCATCGCTAATCCAAAGATAATTTGGGTTTTGAGTCGCGGTTGGCGTTGTTTTCACGATTGGCGGACGTGGCGTTAGCGTGCGCTCAGGAGGAGGCGTAGCCGTTTCTGGTGCGGCGCAAGCGGGGAGGAGAAGGGTAATAATAAAGAATATAGTGAAAATATATTGTGTTTTTTTCATAGGATTTAAATACTCAACGCGAATTTCGCGAATGAGCGAATTACGCTAATTTTTAAAACAATTCGCGTTAAAAAAACTAAAGCTCAAACTCCCGCACCTTAAACTTCTTCACCGCCTCATCATCAATCGTAATGCCCAAACCGGGTGCGGTGGGCACATCAATGGTGCTATCACTGTTCAATGTAAAACGCTCATAAGTAATATCTTGCGCATAATACCGATTCGTGGCAGAAACATCACCGGGCAGGACAAAATTGGGGAGCGATGCTAAAGCTAAATTCGCGGCGCGTCCCACACCCGTTTCCAGCATCCCGCCGCACCAAACGGGGATGTCGGCGGTATAACATAAATCGTGAATAGCAACCGCTTCGCTCAATCCGCCCACACGTCCCGCCTTGATATTGATAATACGAGACGCATCCATTTCTATCGCTTGGCGTGCGTGACGCACAGAAATAATACTTTCATCTAAGCATAGCGGCGTTTTAAAGTTCTTCTGTAGGATATGATGATCCCATAAATCGTCTTCGGCGAGGGGTTGTTCGATGAGGAGCAAATCCAAATCGTCTAAAGGCTGAATCGCCTTCGCGGTTTCAAGCGTATACGCAGAGTTTGCGTCCACTTGCAATTTCAAATCAGGATAGGCTTCTCGCGCCGCTGTCACATCGCCCACGTCACGACCGGGTTTAATTTTCAGCTTGACTCGACTATAACCATCCGCGAGATAATTTTCAATCACCTTGAGAAGGTCATCGGGCGTATCCTGTAATCCCACCGAGACACCGACCGCGACTTTAGGCTTGCCGCCGCCCAACAAACTTTGGAGCGACTTTTGCTCTTTTTTGCCAAGCAAATCCCAAATCGCCATCTCAACCCCAGCTTTTGCCATTTCGTGCCCTTTGATATTCGCCACGCGAGCGCGATAATC
>CAZAWS010000335.1:0-2598 GCA_964488755.1 uncultured Anaerolineaceae bacterium
AATTTCTGTGTGTTTAACCGCTAATCTTCGCTAAACGTTCTGAAAACTCAGTAAAACTTTGTTTATTCTTTACCGCGAAGAAGCGAAGAACGCAAAGAAAAACTTAAAAATATCAAAAAATTATTTCAAAGGCAAGAATGGATCTCTGTAGTATTTGTTCTCTTTATCTTTTTATCTTGAAAACTTCGCGTTCTTCGTGGCTTCGCGGTGAAAGCAAGGTATTCTCACATTTCAAGACTTTTACAGAGTTTTCAGACAAATTGTTGGTTTCGATACGGCAAAAGAATCGCCTACTCAACCAACAAACGCTTCTTCTTCCAAACTGTCAGGGGGCTAGAAATATTTTAGAGACTTTTACTGCGTTCTCAAAATCACTCTTCTATTTTCACAGAAACTTCAAAAAAAACAATCAAAAATCCGCCAAGCAAGAGCGTGCAAAAAAACAAAAGCATTGCGGTATTTGGCGGTAAAAACATTGCCAAAAGAGCCAGTAAAGATAAGAGAAAAGCTGAAATATGAATAACTAAAACCGCCTGCTTGGCACTAAATCCCAATTGCACCAATCTATGGTAGGTATGCGCCCTATCTGCCTGAAATAAGGGCTTGCCACGCCGCAAACGAGAGAGTGTTACCAAGCTGGTATCAAAAATCGGCACAGCCAATAAAAGAATAGGCACAAACCAAGTTGACCCAGGGTGCAAATCTGGAGGGCGATACAGGATGGCAATCGCCGACAATAAAAAACCAATCAATTGAGAACCAGAATCACCCAGGAAGAAGTGTGCTGGTGTTCTATTATAAAAATATAAGACGACACTCACCCCAACCAAAAGCGCAGAGAACTGGGCAAGCTCAACCTGCCCCGACATTAGCGCAAAAAAAGTAAAAAAACTCGCCATAATCACGGTCAGCCCGGCAAGCAAACCGTCCATGCTATCAATTAAATTAAATGCATTCGTTATCCCGACCACCCAAAAAAACGTTAAAGCCCAACTTAAAATAACAACCACAGACAGGCTTAAGGGCAAATTGGCTGTTTCAAGAAAACGAACCGTCATCCCGCTATAAACCAGAACAGATGTTGCCAAAAATTGACCCGAGAATTTTTTGGACGCAGAAAAACCAACAATATCATCTGCTATGCCGAAGAAAAAAATCACCACACCACCCAGAAAAATAGGGTATAAAACAGACTCTCTCCATAAACCTGAAAAAACAATTAAAACGGGAAGCGTGATGACAATAACCAAGCCCCCTGCCAAAGGCGTAGTCTTGCTGTGCTTTTTATGCGCCGCACTTCCCGGCACATCAATTGCGCCTATTTTTTTTGCTAAAAAGATAGCAAGAGGACCAACAGCCAAAGAGAGCGTTAAAGCAACAAAAATACTGCCTAAAACTCGCACCATCGGTTCTTGGATTAAAATCTCCATAACGCCCTAGTGTAAATAATTTTCATGATTGACATGATAGACAAATCCAATTTTCTATCGGGATATACGCAACACGCGCGTTTTAGACTTGATACCCTTTAAGGAGCATTTTTTTGCGAAAAACTTTTTTCCGTTAAAATCAAAATAGTGTCACAAGTTTACCACGCACAAGAATTCCCCCATCATTTTTCTTCTAGTTCTTTATAGACCGATGAGCCAAAAAAGCGAAAGGCACTCTGAATATGCCACCCCAAATAACGAAGGTTTTTTCGGCTAGCGCGTTGGGCATTATGCTGAATACGTAGACTTGCATCTACCACGGGGAATAAGCCTAAAGCACGCGCGCGGGCACAGAAATCTACATCTTCAAAGTACATGTGGAACTTTTCATCAAATCCGCCTATTTGCTGATAGGTTTTATGCCGCATGAGCATAAACATTCCCGCTATCCAATCGGGGAAAATTAGCCTCGTTATATTTGACAATTGGGGCTGAAATTTATAATAGGGTAATTTACGTTTTATAATTTCGAGAGGGGTAGGAAAATCACGAAAGGAATCTTGAAGAACACCATCAGAATCAAAAATGATGGGAGAAAGAATTGCCGCATCTCCATTTTTGATTCTGTTAATAAGGGGGGCAAAGATAGCTTCTTCAAAAAGAAGATCGGGATTAAGCACACAAAAGTATTTCCCCGTAGCATACTGAAAGGCTTGGTTATGGTTATGCGCAAACCCTTTTTGGTCTTTATTGCGTAAAATCATAAGCTCAGCGAAAGCTGAAACGTCAGCCCACGCTGAGGCGTCTGCTTCTGGCAAATCGTGACCGAGATTGTCGGTGAGGATAATTTGCAGGCTATGGCTATTTTCGTAGCGTTGGATGCTCTCTAAGAGATGGGGCAACTTATCCGCGTCCCCGTGACTAACAATGGAGAGAGTGAGGAGGGGAGATGATTTAGCAGGCATAGGATTTGCTTAAAATACTGTTGCAGAACTGCACTGCATCTGTTTTGGGATGCGTACTCTTTTAGTTTGGAGCTTAATCAAAACTTCGTGGTGCAACGCATCTGCTAGATGCAATTCCCCACGAAAATGTTGACCGAAGGCACGCAGAGAGCACTAAAGAGTTGTTGGTTAATTTTACGCCGCCCCCTCTGCCCTTCGGGCAT
>CAZAWS010000336.1:0-2597 GCA_964488755.1 uncultured Anaerolineaceae bacterium
TTTTCTCGCTCATAAATAAAGCGGATGACATCTTGTCGCATTTTGGCGTATTGAGGGGCTTCAAAGTGCCGCGGCGGGAGGTGGGTGATGGTCATTTTGGGGTCGAAGTGGAAAGATTGTCCCGCTATGCGGGCGTTGATGAGATAGTCAATATCTTCGCCGCGTGTGATGGCTGGGTCAAAGCCGACTTGTGTGAACAATTCGCGATGAAAAATCATATTGCCGCCCAAAGCCATTGGTGTTTTCTTTAATTTGTCGGGATGCGCCATAAGTTGACGCATTGTCTCGTTCATAAATACAGACTTATCAACGAGGATATTACTGACCTTTTTGGCTTCTGAAATATAAGGGCTACCCTCTTCGTTGAGATAAGGTCCTGCAATGCCTGTATATTTTTCCCCAATCCATTTGGCGGCTTGCGTTAGATAATTTGGAGGGAGAACTTCATCATCATCTATGGCGATGATAATTTCTGCGCCCATTGTGGCGGGAATTAATAATTGCAAATTTCGCACTGCCGCGTAGCCTTGCATGGATGCGATTTGCAAATCGCATCCATGAGATTGCAATTCTTGGTCTAAGAATTGCGCTGTTTTAATATCAGCGATATACAGATTGAGTTTTTGGGTATAGGGGGCGATGATTTGACGCACGCGTGCGGTAGCTTGGGATGCGTACTCCGACTTGGTCGTCGAGACGAGGATTAACGCGCTAAAGTCGGAGACAGAATTCTGTTTACAGAGGCTCTCAAGTAGAAACGCGAGCGTCCCCTCTTCATCCAATGGAGTCGGGTGATCGTAGATTCCCGAATCTGCATCGCCCCAATAGGTCGGGATGACAATCCAAATCCTAGTTGGTGAGCCAAATGACTTCATAGGGGGCAATTTTTATTTTTAATTGGTTATCAATGACCGAGTATTCTTTTTTGCTGAGAATATCGGTGAGCGAGGAGAAATTAGGCATATCTACGGTAATTTCTTGCGTTTCTTTGGAGACATTATTGAGGCAGAGCGTGCGCGTTTTTCCATCAAGGGATGTGCGGATGAGCGCAAAAACGGAGGGGTGAATGGATAGAATTTCCTGCGCCCCGTAGGGATGAAATGCGGGGTTACCCATGCGCGCCTTGAGCAGTTTTTTGTAGCCAGAAAAAACATGATACCGAAGCGAAGTGGGGTCATTTAGCTCGGCTTCAATTTGAACGCATTGCACTTTTTCGCGGTTGATTGTGCGGTGACGTCCTGTTTCTTCTACGCCTTCTGTCCAATTTTGCGAGCCAAATAAGCTGTGGAAATAGATGCCCGGTACGCCACGTAACGCCAGCATAATTGCTTGTGTTGCCAAAAAACGTTTGGTGATTATTTCAGTGTTCTTCTCTGGAGAATTGGGGTCATTTAACGCATCAAGATAGTTGATATTTAACTCGTAGGGACTTTGCGAGCCATCTTCGTTACTTTTGTAGGAAACGTAGCCACCAAGCGATTGGACGCGCGCTGCGATCCTATTTAAATCTTCCTGAGAGAGAATATTTTGGACGGGTAACATGCCAATGCCGTCATGCCCGGCAAGAAAATTGAAAAAAGTTGTCTGGTTCGAAGGTAAATCGAGGGTAGCAGCCCAATCGGATAACGTGCTGACATCCGCGTTGTGAAAAGCGTGCAAAGTTAAAATAGGAAGCGCAAAATTGTAGACCATCTGCGCTTCGTTGGCTCCGTCACCAAAATAGGCGATATTGTCTTTGTGCGGGACATTGGTTTCAGTGATAATAATGACATCAGGGGCGACCATATCCAACTCGGGAGCGACCATATCCAGCACGGTGCGCATGGTCTGCACAATGCGATGCGTATGCAGGGAGTTGATGCAGGTTGTGCCGATGTTTTTCCAAACAAAGGTGACAGCGTCTAGGCGAATAAACTCAGCGCCATGCGCGGCGTAAAAGAGCAAGATATTTGCTACTTCGAGAAGAACATCTGGATTGGCAAAGTTCAGATCGACTTGATCTGTGCTAAAGGTTGTCCAAACGTATTTTGTCCCCTCAGCAGTTTCAAAAGGAGTCAGCACCGGCGTTGCACGGGGGCGAAAGACACGCGTCAGATCAGTATCAGGATCAACAACGGTGAAAAAATCCTGATATTTCGGATCGCCTTTGAGAAACCCCTGAAAAGCCGCACTCTTAGCTGAAATGTGGTTGACAACCGCGTCAAACATCAGACGAAAATTTTCGCTCAAATTCTCAATATCTTCCCATTCCCCAAAATCAGGGTTGACGCGCCGATAATCTATAACAGAAAAACCATCGTCTGATGAGTAGGGGTAGAAAGGCAAAATATGCACCGTGCTGATGACATCATCGAGATATTTTTTTAGAAAATATGCCAGCGTTTTCAGCGGAGCTTCGCCGGGGTTTTGCACCATGTCGCCGTAGGTGATGAGAATTGCATCCCGCTCGCTGACTTTTTCGCTCGGTGTCGCTTCTGCCAATTCGGGGTGTTGCGCTCGAAAACTATTGATTAAATCAAGAAAGCGTTTTGTCAGGGCGGGGGCTTTTTCTTCTCCGTAGAGAAAAGCCAAATGGTCAAATAATTTCTTTTCTAGTG
>CAZAWS010000337.1:0-2593 GCA_964488755.1 uncultured Anaerolineaceae bacterium
CCACAGACTTCAACGCCCTCACCAACAAATCCGCCAGCGGAACCATCCTCTTCTTTATCTCTTCGTTTTCTCCAACAACCAAGTATTCACTGGGTCTTGTTTTTACGAATTGCATCAGAACCTCCATTAGGTATACAAATAGACAAGCCCTAGAAGATCACGCAAGCCGCGCAAAATCCTAAAGAACTTAAACGATTAATAAGCCAACGGGGGGGATGCCTCACTCAATCATATTTTTCCCTCATTATGAGTTACTACATTCATAGAGAACTTACTTCTAAGCTCCCGTATGAAAACATTATACGTAAAAAAAAGCACTTGCCACCTTACAAACACTTTACACAAAATCTAAATTCCATAAACGCCTTTTTGCTGATATTATCAAGAAAGATTTTTAGATGGATGAAAAACCACACCGCGCGTGACCTCAACTTGATTTCCCTTAAAAAGCATTTTTCTGACAACAATCATCCCAACAAGCAAAACTATTATTCAAAAGGACTACGCATGAAAACCTACGACTATATCATCATCGGCTCAGGATTCGGCGGCTCTGTTTCCGCCATGAGACTGACCGAAAAAGGCTACTCTGTTCTCGTCATTGAGCGCGGCAAACGTTTCAATGACAATGATTTCCCCAAAACAAATTGGAACTTGCCCAAATATCTTTGGGTACCCAAATTGCGTCTGCACGGTTTTTTTGAGATGACCTTTATGAACGGTCTTCTCGCCCTGCACGGCAGTGGCGTGGGCGGCGGCAGTCTCACTTATGCGAATGTTTTGATGGAGCCAAGCGACGAGCTTTTCAACACCAAAGGCTGGAAACACCTCGCCGATTGGAAAACGCTCCTCGCTCCCCACTACAAAACCGCGCGCCGAATGTTAGGCGTAACGCGCAATCCCAAACTTTGGGCGGCAGATGAGCATCTACGCGAAATTGCAGGGGAATTGGGTTACGCGGAGAGTTTCCATGCCACCGATGTTGGTGTTTTCTTCGGCGACCCCGACAAAGAGGGCGAAACAGTCCCCGATCCCTTCTTTGGCGGCGAAGGACCCGATCGTGCGGGATGTATCCACTGCGGCGGTTGCATGGTCGGATGCAATCACAATGCCAAAAATATGCTCACGAAAAATTATCTTTACTTTGCCGAGAAAAATGGGGCAGAGGTGATGCCTGAAACAAAAGTTGTGGATATTCAGCAAATAACGCCACTGGGGACAGCGGCTAGAGCATCTGATGATGATGCAAGATACATCGTAGAGTATCAGCCAGCGACCAAGTTTTTTAAGGGCAACCCAACCCAAATACACGCGCGCAACGTGATTGTAGCCGCGGGCGCACTCGGCACGATGGAACTCCTTTTCAAATGCCGCGACGAGACCCAATCCCTCCCAAAAATATCCCGTAGATTAGGCGACCAAGTCCGCACCAATTCTGAAAATATCATGGGCGTAGTTGCGCGAAAAACAGACGTGGATTACTCGCAAGGCATCGCGATCTCATCCATTTTTCAGGCAGATGAGGTGACAAGAATTGAGCCGGTGAGATATACCGAAGGGGCGTCTTTTATCCGCTCGTTGACCGCGCCGCTTATAGAAGGCGACCACCCGATTTGGTTGAATTTTGTAAAAATGGCGGGGAAGATTTTACGGCATCCGATTGATTATTTTTACGAGAAGATTTTTGCGAATTGGGCACGCGCAACAACAATCCTATTGGTAATGCAAACAGAAGATAACCTGACGCACGTTCGGCGCGGGCGAAATATATTTACACTCTTTTTGAGGGGGCTGGTCTTAAAACCAGACGCAGATTATCCGATTCCGAAGCAAATTCTGGTTGGGAACAAAGTGGTGAAAAGATTCGCCGAGAAAATGAATGGAATTCCGCAAACATCATTTAATGATAGTTTATTCAACTTCCCAACAACGGCGCATTTTATGGGCGGCGTGCCGATTGGCAGCGATGATAGCGAAGGCGTGGTTGGGCTGGATTTTGGCGTGCATCATTACCCCCATTTATATGTGATCGATGGTTCAATTATGCCGGGAAATCCTGGGGTGAACCCCTCGCTAAGCATTACAGCCTTGGCGGAATACGGTATGAGTTTAGTGGAGAAGAAAAATGAATAAAAAGAATTTTTTCGGCACCTTATTCCTGCTTTTTATTGCCTTACTCGTAGGGCTTCAACTTGGCGCACGTCCTGCCCCCACATATCCATTTTTTGATAATTTTGATGAATACCCGATTGCTTTTGCACATCAGGGCGGAAATTTGCTTTCGCCCGGGAATACACTTTTTGCCTTTGAGCGCGCCGCAAAAATGGGCGTGGATATTCTCGAAATGGATGCCCACATCACCAAAGATGGCGTTCTCGTCATCATTCACGATACAGACGTTGACCGCACCACAAACGGGACCGGGCTTGTCGAAGAGATGACGCTCGCTGAAATCAAAGAACTGGACGCGGGCTACTGGTGGACGGAGGATGATGGAGAAACTTACCCCTATCGCGGGCAAGGGATTGAAATTCCCACACTAGATGAAGTTTTTGAAAGTTTCCCCGACTATCCTGTCAATATAGAAATCAAA
>CAZAWS010000338.1:0-2585 GCA_964488755.1 uncultured Anaerolineaceae bacterium
AAAACTCACCCATTCCTCCTCAAAAACCATGATATACTACTGCCCGCTCCGCGAGGAGCATTTGTTTTGGTTTTTGATTAACGCCCGACAAGATCGGGCTTTTTTCTTGTAACAGAATGGCTCTTAAATTGGGATGGGTCAACTGTTGAAGAACAGGCGCAATAACTGCAAAGTTATTGCTATCAAGACCCATCATTGATAGACCTGCACGGCATCTCAAAGATGCGTTGCGGGTCGGGTTGGCAAGACACGCATTTTTTTGCTAACCCCGATGTGTAGCGCATCCAAAAGCAGATGCAACGCACATCTATCTCATCACCCAATTTAGGAGAAAAAATGTCTATACAATTTTCAGATCTACCCCTTCGCCCCGAATTATTAGAAGGGCTTGAAAAGCTCGGCTATACCGAACCAACCCCCATTCAAGCGCAAATGATTCCCATCATGCTAACTGGTGCAGATGTCATCGGTCAGGCACAAACAGGCACGGGTAAAACCGCCGCCTTCGCGCTCCCCATTCTTCAAAATTTAATTACCGGACAACGTAAACCGCAGGCGTTGATTCTTTCACCGACTCGTGAACTTGCCATGCAAGTTGCTAAGGCGATGGAAGGATACGGCGCGTATACTGGCGTACGCGTGCTTGCCATCTATGGCGGCTCATCTTATAGTAAGCAGATTGGCGCACTCAAACGTGGTGTGGACGTGGTCGTTGGTACCCCCGGACGTTTGCTGGATCTCTTAAAAAAGAAATCTCTCGACCTCAGTGAAGTTCGCACCCTCGTTCTTGATGAGGCAGATGAGATGTTAAGCATGGGCTTCATTGATGATATAGAAACCATTCTTGATGCAACTGCGCAAAGACGCCAAGTAGCTCTTTTCTCTGCCACCATGCCCACAAGAATAAAACAACTATCGGGGAAATATCTTAGTAAAGCGCAAACGGTTATGATTAAGAAGAAACAACTCACCGTTTCAGCAATAGAACAACGCTATTATATTGTGAACGAACGTGATAAATTTGCCGCGCTAACGCGTCTTTTTGAAGCAGAAGATATGACACGCACACTGATTTTCGTCCGCACCAGAGTTGGGACCGGGGAGTTGTCCAACGCGCTCTCAGCTCGGGGGATCGCGGCAGAGATGATTAACGGCGACCTGTCTCAAGACGCGCGCGAACGCGTCATGTCCCGTTTCAAAAATGACCGCATTCAAGTTTTAGTCGCCACCGATGTTGCCGCACGCGGACTCGATATCAATGATATATCCCATGTTGTCAATTACGATTTACCCGAAGACCCCGAAATTTTTGTGCATCGTATTGGGCGCACGGGCAGAGCGGGAAAAGAAGGCGTGGCAATTTCATTGCTCACCCCACGAGATACGCGCATGTTGCGCCGCATTGAAAGCTATACCCGCCAAAAACAGACCAAAGCCGAATTGCCGACAAAAGATGAAATTTTGCAAAATCGCCGCGACAAAATAGCCCAGCGCATGGTCGTTTGGCTCGAACGTGGACGGTATAGCAATGAAATGAAAACCATAGAAAAATTGGTATCAGAAGGGCACGACCCTATGGATATCGCCGCCGCGGCGTTGAGGGTTGTACGCGAAAAAGACAAAGAGCAAGCAGTTGAGAATATCGCTAAGGTAAATGAGTGGAAATCGCACCCACAACGAAGCTACAAAAGACGCAATAAGGGACGCGGCAAAGAACGCTCAGGCGGTGGTTTTTCCTCCCGAAAATCACATGAAGCGGGCATGGTGCGATTGAACTTAGATAAAGGTCGCTCCGATGGCGTTCGCCCCGGCGAAGTGGTTGGTACGCTTGCCTATCATGCTAAAATTTCGGGCAAGGTGATTGGCGCAATTAGCATTCAAGACGACCACACTTTTGTAGATGTGCCCGAGCAATTTGTTGAGAAGGTTTTAGCCAATAATGGCAATTATCGCTTGAGAAATAAAACAAAAGTGACGGTGGCTAGAGCGTAATTTAGAAACAAGAAATTAGGAAAAAAATGAAGATGCCGAGTGTTTTTTAAACACTCGGCATCTTTTTTATCTTAACAGTAGGATATAATTATGCAGGTCAACCAGACAGTTTCATTTTTTAAGGTGGTTGAGTAGCCCGTAGTGATAGCAAAGGGCATATCGAAACCACGAAATAGCTGAGTTTATACAAGCCGTTGGTTTCGATACGGCGAAAAGCATCGCCTACTCAACCAACTATACGCTTCTTTTAAGAGCTAGAAAACTAACTAAAAACTATCTTCTGAATACAAAATGCTCATCTACCACCTCACCCCTCGCGCCGATTGGCAAACTGCCCAAGAAAAAGGCGAATATCGCACAGAAAGCCTCGCAACGGAGGGTTTCATCCATTGCTCAACCGAGGAGCAAGTTGCTCACGTTGCAAACGCGTTTTATGCAAATCAAAAGGGATTACTTCTCCTTGTTATTGATTCATCAAAACTGACATCTCCCCTTCAATGGGAACCACCCGCGCACCCCACTGAAGCCCCTGCACCCAAATCTTTGCATGGAGAATTTCCACATATATACGGTGCGCTGAATTTGGATGCGGT
>CAZAWS010000339.1:0-2581 GCA_964488755.1 uncultured Anaerolineaceae bacterium
TTTACGCAATACGAAAACGGACCTAAGCAAAACTTTGCCCCTTCCCCCTTCCTAGCCTTCTCCCGAAGGGGGAAGGAATTGTCTCCCCCCTTCGGGGGGAGATGTCCGAAGGACAGAGGGGGGAGCTATCTCACCTATGAAAAAATACAAACTTTTACCTATCATCTTTCTAATTCTATTAACCGCTTGTACACCAAAAACAGAAGCCCAAGAGCCTAACCCATTGACGCGTAAATATCGCATATCCCAAGAAATTGTATTATTTAATAGCGGAGATAAAACCCCAGACCAGCAAAACTTATGGGTGGCATTGATTAGAGATTTTGCCCCCTATCAGAAAGTTCATTCACGGAAAATTAGCCCTAGCAATTACATCTTGCTAAGCGATGAATATGGGAATGAATATGCTGAGTTCGATTTTTCTGACCACCCACCCAATACAAGGATGAAAGTAGAAATTGATTATGAAATCACTGTAAATGAGATTTTCTATGATTTATCTGTCTGTGAGGGAGAGCTAATTGACGAATATATTCAACCAGAACTTCATATAGAATCGGCGAATCCGCAAATTGTAGAAATTGCCCAAACACTCTCACAGAAAGAAAATAGCGTTTGCGAAGATGTGCGAGCCTTTTATGATTATGCAGGAGATAACCTTACATACACATTTAATCAAAAGAGTTGGGGCGCACAAACGACAATGGGATTTATGGGGTCAGACTGCACAGAATACTCTTCTTTGGTGATTGCCCTAAGCCGCGCTGAGAAAATCCCCGCCCGATATTATGAGGGGCTTCTATATCTCGATAATAAAACCGCCAATCTCGCCGATGCGCAACACGCATGGATAGATGTCTATTTTCCCAGTATTGGTTGGGTAGCCATGGATCCGACCTTAGGGCGCATGAAAAACGTTAGAGATAATTACTTTGCTCACTACACCCCCGATCATATTATTGTCACAACGGGCAGAAATCCCTCTACCTTGCGTGGCGCAAGCTATATGACCCATTTATATTGGCCCGGAAACAGCACAAAAATCAAACTAGAAAAACTAGATTGGGAGATTGAGTTGGTAGAATAGCATTAGAAAAAAACAGATAGCGGTCTTTTAAAGCTGGAGTCCGAAACACATATTTCGTATTGCGTATTTCGTAATGCTTTTCCTTACGCAATACGTTTTACGCAATACGAGAACGGAGAATTTGAATTCAGGGATCGCCTTACCCAAAACCAAACGCTCTCCAAGAAATCCATTTTCTCAAAAACGCTTTATAATTCAAATATGAGATTCACACATCCCCTAGAAAAACTCAAACAAAAAATAAAACCCGTGCAGGGAATTGTCTTTGCTTTAGGGGTGGCACTCACGCTCGCCGCTTGCACTGCGTCTCCAAACGCGGAGGGCATCCCCACGCTCACGCCGCAAACAAGCGTCCAAGCAGTAGCAAGCCCACACGCGGAAGAAACGCCGCTTCCCATCCCACCCACACCGACACAAATAGCCCCGCTAAGATTCACCATCCCCACGCCCGGCGCAGAACCAAGATCCGATTGGCGACCACCACTATACCCCGTGCCGTGGGCAATTTCTCGACACGATCATTTTTACTTCATCCGCCCCATCTCAGCCGACCAAATTGATTGGGGCGTTGCCAACTACCGCTATGGCGGCATGATATTTAAAAATGTTGTGCACACGGGCATAGATATTCCTACCGACAAAGGCGTACCCATCGTGGCGGCAGGCGCAGGAGTAGTAACTTGGGCAAACTGGGGCTTATTTAGCGGTGAAAGTTCTAACCAAAACGACCCCTATGGGCAAGCTGTAGCAATCCAACACGATTTTGGCTATCAGGGCGAATCGCTATACACCATTTACGCCCACATGAACCGCATTGATGTCACCCGCGGTCAATGGGTCGATGCAGGGGAACAATTGGGCTTGGTCGGCGATACAGGGCATACAACTGGTGCACATTTGCACTTTGAAGTTCGGCTAGGCAGAAATGACTTTCTCGATACCTATAACCCCGAACTTTGGGTTGCCCCCCCAGAAGGCTGGGGCATTTTAGCAGGGCGAGTGATGGACGACAAAGGCGACCTTTTGCGTGGCTATCAAATGCTCGTTATCTCTTATGAAACAGGGCGCATTCGCAAAGTGTCTACTTATGGGCCTAAAGTCGTAAACGGCGACCCCTATTATCAAGAAAATCTCGTCCTAAGCGATTTACCCCCCGGCTGGTATGAACTTCGCATCACTTACGAAGAAGATGATTTTGAAAAAGAACTCCAAGAGCAAATTCAAATCTACCCCGGGCAAATAACCTATTTCAGCTTTTATGGATTAGACGGATTTGACCTCAGCCTCCCCGAAGACGATGGGATGTTAGCCTGGACTCCTACCCCCGTGGAAGAATAAACCCCGCAACACGCGTGTTTTTGGCTTGTGTGCCCTCGAAGAGCATTTTTTTGTGAAATATGCCAATGAATCGTGAGGATGCTACACCCTGCCCTCACCCCTTCGCTACGCTCAGGTCGTCCCTCTCCCAAAACGGGAGAGGGAAAATTCTCCCCC
>CAZAWS010000340.1:0-2580 GCA_964488755.1 uncultured Anaerolineaceae bacterium
TCCCCACAAAACATTGGCATACTCTTTTTACACATTTTACTTGACGCTCCTCCCCCCAAATGGTATAGTTTCGCCGATATGAAAAACTTCTCCCTTCTCACTGCCAACGGAAATAATAATACTCGTCGAGTTTACGAGGCGTTGGCGCACAGCTATAGGTAGAAATCAAATTTACCCAGCAAAAACCAACGCCCCGAATTTTTCGGGGCTTTTTTTTTGCCTGCCCTCACCCCAGCCCTCTTCCTCAGAGAGAGGGGATTGAAAGGATAAAAAATGACCCCACTCGCCTCCCCCGACCAGCCCGTTTATGTTGTCCCCGATAAGAATCTCATTCCGCACAGCAACCATCTTTCAAAGATAAGAGAAATCCCTGCCTCGCGGATGTTTCTGATTAAGAAATCACTCAAAACTTATCAGGCAAATAATCCCGACAGCCCCGTTTATGATGCCTCACAAGGTGATGGCGGTGCGAGCCTGCCCGGTACTCCGCCGGAGATTTTAGAACGTGCCGCCCAATTACAACTGGATCATGGAACTGGATACGATTCCCCCTTCGGAACAGCTAAATTCCGTGAAATTGTTGCCGAAAAATACTGGGGCTTCGCTCCTGACCTTGGGCTTGCTCCCGCTAACGTAATCGCCACTGTGGGCGGACGCGATGGTCTCGTTAAATCCTACGAAGCCATGCTCGCACTCGGACACGGCAACCAAGGTGACGCACTCCTTGTCTCCCGCGTTCCATGGATTTCATACAACTGGGGTCCCTATGGCGTGGGCGCAAATGTGATGCTCGCCCCCGGGCACGAAGATGAAGGCTGGACGTATAGCGAAGAGGGCATTCAAGCCAGCGTAGACTTTGCCGCAAAATCAGGTCGTAAAATAGCAGGAATGTTGATAACCAACCCCGATAACCCCACCGGGCAAACAATTACCGTAGAAAAACAAATTGCTCTCGGCAAAGCCGCGCTAGAAGCGGGCGTTGCCTTTGTACTATATGATTGGATTTATCACCAAGTCACCGATGAAGAACCGATGGATATTAACGCATTTTATGCTGAATTTACCCCCGAAGAACGCGAAAAGCTAATTGTCTTAGACGGTCTCACAAAATCTTTAGGTGGCTCAAATTTACGCAGTGCGCATCTTATTACATCAGAGCGAGTTGCTAAATTTATCACTGCACGGGCTTCGCATAATATCATCCCACCCTTTTATGGGATTGCGGTCGCTATGGCGGCGTACGAAATGGGCTATAAAAAAGCCTCCCGCTCTATCGTAGAGCCAACCAATGCCAGCCGCAAAGTTTTAGAATCCTTCTTGAAAGAAAATGGCTTCAAATATATTATTGGCAAAGGCTATTATGCCTTTATCCACGTTGGCGAGTGGCTCAAAACCAAAGGCTGGGATGACACCGAATCACTCGGTCAATATCTTGCCGAGGAGCATGGGATTGCAACCGTGCCGGGCGTTTATTTTTCGCAATACGGTAGGGAATGGTTACGTTTTTCTTATGCCACGCCGCCAGAACGCACGCAAGGCGCGGCGGAGCGGTTGCTGGCAGGTTTGAACGCATTGAAGAAGTAAAACGTGAAAAGTGACGGGTGATTTTTCGCTTTTCATTCATCACTTCTCGCGCAATTCCCAAAGCTCATCATTTTCGTTTTTGAGTTGGAGATAAGCTGTGAAAAATAGGCAAAAAAGTATATTTATCGCGATGTTTTTCTTTTTATCTCTTACTGCCTGCGCACAACAAACTGCTCAACGTCAAGACGGTGCAATTCGACTCAAAATCCCCCTTGATGGCAGTTTACAAAATGCGGCTTGGTCGCCTGATGGAGAGCAGATTTTATTTACCAACTTCACCGAGGGCTATAATAGTGAACCTGCTAATTTGCATATTTTCACGCTTGAAGATGAGAGCTTGAGAACTTTGGTTGCTGATGGGAGTGGGAATGTCAATCTTCCTGGCGCGGCATGGAATATGGCTACAGGATCAATCGCCTTCTCTTCCTCCCGCGAACCACACGATGAGATTTATATTATTTCTGCTGATGGACAAAGCGGCGATGAATATGCTATTACCCAACGCCAAAATTTGGTTGCCTACGAAGCAACTTTTTCGCCCGATGGTGAATGGATTGTTTTTGAATCCCACGAATTAGATGTAGAAGAAAATGGCATAATCACGCGCTATAAAATTGATGGTAGCGAAGAATACGAAGCTCTAACTGCCGCATCCGATGATGCTCGCCAACCCAACTATTCTCCAACGGGCGATTTGATTCTTTATCAGCGGTTCTTTAATGGGCAGTGGGATATTTGGATTATGTCACCTGATGGAGAAAACAAAAAACAGCTAACAAGTGGCACAGGCGATAAAACAGACGCATCTTTTTCACCCGATGGCCGTTTTATCGTTTATAGTTCTGATAATGGCGAATTAGAATTTGCTAATTTATTCGTAATTTCTGTTGATGGTGGCACTCCAGCCCAAATCACGGATTATGTGGGCTATGATGGCGCGCCTTCTTGGTCTCCAGATGGAGAATGGATTGCCTTTGAGTCATCTTCTGGCGATCC
>CAZAWS010000341.1:0-2563 GCA_964488755.1 uncultured Anaerolineaceae bacterium
AAAAACTTACCACAGATAAACAGGATAAACGCTGATTTAAAGACTTTTTCTTTGCGCTAAGCTGAAAACAAGAGATGTTTTAGCCAAAAAACTGCAAAAAATAAAATTTTCAAATGCGAAAAACATTTTCAAGACATTCTTTTGTGGCTTTTCATCAAAAAATATCTTATTTATCTGCGTTCATCTGTGGCTAATTCTAGATGTGCGGGAGAGAATCTAAAACTTATGTTCTTGACCTTTATTTTGGCTCGCACCAGAGGCTGAAAAATTATGGTAGGTCGGTTCTGCACTAAAACTTGCCTGTGGCTTAGGAATCGGACTACGGCGCGTAGGCGTTTTGGGGTATGTATTACGCACGCTCGGCTTCTTTTTAGTATAGCTCTTTTTTCGCGTATCTTGGCTAAATAAACGATCCCCTGCGAGAGAAAAGGTGCCGATAATTAGAACACGAATTAACCAAACCATAACAGCAACAAATACGGGCACAACTTTCGTCATTGTCTCTGAGCTAACAACCGCACTGCCCACGCTCCCATTTTGAGCAATAGCCATAGAAACACCCCACCACGTAAGCATAGCATTCATCAATGCGGCTAAAATCCACGCCCCAAAAAGATACCAGACTTCTGCTGGTTCGTCAGCCCCCTGTTCGGGGGTAAAGAGACGGGCAACGCCAGCAAAATCTATGCCACAAAAAGCAATTGCCAAAATTATTGCCCACCGAACACCTAAAAAGCGCAAGTCGCCGAGCATATCTTCTAATGCGAAAGTGGTAGAACTAAAGTTGAAAATTTCAAATGCGAACAATGCACCAATAATCATGATGCCCCAAACTGTACCGCGTTTTAGTGTGCGTCCGTTAAAAAAATTAAAGTTATTTTTCATTTCAATCTCCTTATGCCAAATGGATGGATAGGCACATTATAGAACAGTTGTTCTATTTTTGTCAATAGAGAAAGATTTTTTCGGATAAGGAAAATTGGGACGCGCGTGACCTCAACTTGAGTGCCCACAATAAGCTCTTTTCTAGCTCAAACAAACACGCGGTTTACGCCACGCAAATGCTTGGGGTACAGCACCCCACCCCAAAACGCGTACTGAGCCGCCTGTTCCCATCCCATCTTCAAGTTATTTACGCATCACCTTATCTGCCCACGTGCGCGGCGGGCGAATAATCCACCAACGCATCCAATAGAGGGAAAAAATGAGCAAGAGGGGGAAAAGGTAAGGAAGGATTTCGGGCGCACGAGGGACGCGTAAATAAATCACCCACGAAGCAATGAGGAGAGTTAACACGAGCGATATGCCCCACTCTGTACCATCCCAGCGATCTTGTGCGGTTTTGAAAACAAGTGCGAGGGGGAAGAAAAGAAACGGATAAATATCTGAGGTGATATGAAATCCAAGAAAGGGCGTGATGGCAAGGCTAAGCCCAGCGACCCAAAAAACATGTTGGCTCAAACGCCCTCGAACTGCAATCCACTCTAGAGCGAGTATGAATATAGCCACCCATTTGATTATTTGGGCAATCAGATTGCCTTTATCGGGAAGCCAAATTTGGAGGGTTTCACTAAACAGTATTCCCTGCGTGGCGCGTAAATTGGCAAGAAGAGCGTTTGCAAAAGGGAGTAGCCAATCGGGGTAAATAATGAGCGAAAATCCTACAAGAGCAATGACACTCATGCCGAGCATAGAAAAAACGCGCCAGTGGCGAGAGGTGATGAGGATAAAAAAAATCAAAATAAATACCAAGCCCCCGCGCTCTAAATAGGTTATACCAAAAACAAGCAGAATGGCGAGAATTTCATCCCATTTTTCTTGAAGAGCGAATAATGCTAAAAGAAGAAAAAGAGCCTTGAAAATTGCATTGCTAGAGAGAATAAGGGGTTGCAAACCATAAAAACTAAGAAAAAGCGCAGTAAAAAAAAGTATTAGATTACGACGAGAGATTTTCCATTTTGCCAAATGAATACTTAGAAACCCCACACCAAAAAGGGCGATTTCGGCAAAGCTCATCCAAAAAGCACGGGCAAGATCGAAGTTTTCGATGAAAGCAAAAGGGAAATAAAAGATGAGTATATAAAAGGGTGTATCTAATCTGTAGGGGTATTCATCTTTCTCAGCTGGATGCCCATAAATTTCTTTCTGGACTTTGATGGCAGATTCTTCTGTGTAGGGGTTTTCTTGGTCAAAAAGAAAAGCGCGCGCACCCATCCATGGGACGAGGAAATTCTCTCCTTCTGGGAGACGCGGGCTGAGGGCGTAATTCCCCGCGAAAAGAATACCAATGAGGAGGACAAGAGCGATAAAGAGAATGAGGTAGGAGGTTATTCTTTTCAAGGTTTATGAGCCAATGGGTAATGAATTTATTCCACAAATGCTTCGACTAGCTTAGCACAAGTTTTACAGAGTTTTCGTAATTAGTCACCATCTTCTGCTCTAGCCGCTGTCCCCAGCGGCGGTTTATGAGAAGACCGCCGCCGAGGACGGCGGCGGGAGCGATATTTTGAGGGGGGAGTGTGACCAATTACCTAAAGAGTTGTTGGTTAATTTTACGCCGCCC
>CAZAWS010000342.1:0-2559 GCA_964488755.1 uncultured Anaerolineaceae bacterium
AGAAATAGCTGATTGGCTAGAAAAAAAATTACCAAACGTAAAACTTGAAACGTAATTGGGGGAGCTCTAAAAGGTCGTTGGAACTTCCCTCACCCCTTCGATAAACTCAGGACAATGCCTGACCTTTCGCTACGCTCAGGTCGTCCCTCTCCCAAAACGGGAGAGGGAAATTCTCCCCCATTTTGGGGGAGATGCCCGAAGGGCAGAGAGGGCGGCGTAAAATTAACCAACAACTCTTTAGTGCTCCCTAATTAGGTCTTTGGGACTTTGAGATATCTTCAAAAAAAGAATCCACGAAGACACACAAAAAAACACGAAGTATGAGAAGAAATCTGCAAAATCTGAGCAATCTGTGGACAGCTTTAAGACTTTGGGAATACTCTATCTCGAAATCCTAAAGAGCCACGTAATTTTTAGGTAATACAAACCACTTTCATGCACTCAAGTCTCCCCCTCCTCACCCAAGCCCAAATTCAAGAGCGTCTCCGTCAAAGTTATCATAAGGAAAGTATGCCTTCAACGGACGGCTATGTTGGGCGTCCAGCCGAAGAAACTAAAAATCCCCTTAAATGCGCGGCGGTTCTCATCCCACTTACTTTTTATGCCAAAGAATGGCATCTGCTTTTCACCCGCCGTGCCGATGCAATGAACGACCACAGCGGACAAGTTTCTTTTCCCGGCGGGCATTGTGATATTGAAGATAAAACACTCGAAGAAACAGCACTGCGCGAAGCCAATGAAGAAATTGGGCTAAGAGCAAAAGATATTCAATTATTGGGAAGAATAAACGAAGTACGCACGGTCACAAATTTTCAAATCACGCCCGTTGTAGGCGTTTTCCCCTGGGCTTATGCTTTTACTGTTTCAACTTATGAAGTTGGACGTGTTTTTACAATGCCACTCAATTGGTTGGCAAACCCAAAAAATTATTGGCAATTTCAACACTCAGAAGCAAAGCATCCGACCATCGCTTACCAGCCCTACGATGGCGAATTGCTCTGGGGCGCAACAGCGCGGATTACGGTCAACTTTTTGAAGACGGTTTTAAAGGCTTAAGATTTCAGACTTTAGACACAAAAGCAAAAGCCTTAGGGCTAAAGCCTGATGTTTTAGAATCAAAAAGAGCGAGGCATAAGCCTCGCTCTTTTGATTCTTCAAACTAAAATTATTCTGCGGATTCTTCGCCTTCAGCACCTTCTGCACCTTCAGCACCTTCTTCGCCTTCTTCACCTTCGAGGGCTTCAAGGGCATCAGCTTCTTCGGCAATCTCTTCTTCCATAGCGCTGGTTACAGCAAGCATAGAATTAGGATCATTGAGCAAAGTCAACTTATCTGAAAGTTCAAGGTCGCGAATCAAAACGGTGTCACCGATTTTTTCAAGCCTAGAAACATCTACTTCAAGACTTTCAGGCAAATCAGCGGGCAAGGCTTCAATTTCAACCTCATTCAAACCAGAAATCAAAATCGCGCCAAAATCAGATACGGCGGGGGCTGTGCCAACAAGCTCAACACGAACCATCGCGGCAACTTTCTCAGTCATCGAAACGACTTGAAAATCAACATGCAATAAAGAACGTTTAATATAATCCCATTGTTTCTCACGTACCAAAGTTGGGTACTTTTTGCCTGCTAATGCAACAGTAATCAAACTAGAGCGTTCTGCCCTAGCCAAAATTTTACTGGTGGCTTTGTGATTTAGCACAATAGCCGTATCATCAATACCATGCCCATAAATTACTGCGGGCAACAAACCTTCACGGCGTAAAACTTTTACTTTTTTACCAATTACTTCACGTTTTTCTGCATCTACTAGAATTCTTTCCATCTTTAATTCCTCGAACACCTCTCACCTCGAAACCATTCGAGATTACCATGTTCTATTATTATCCTCGAGTTACACCGAGGGGTTTTAGTTATTTTTTGCGCCCAAAAAGGAAAGTGCCCATCAAGAATATAATGCCCGAAATAACCCCACCAAGCAAAGCAATTAGGACTGCCTCGCGCGTATCTACCACAGTGTGGACTTCGCCTTCAACGCTACCCGCCAATAGGATTTTGGTATCAATCCGCTCCGCGCGTAAATTTTGGCTTGCTACCGCTAAAATAGCACCTTCTTGGAGTTCTACATTATTTGCCAAAACGCCCCCCACAGTAGCCGCACCAGATATCTGGGCGTTTTCTGACTGCAAAAAAAGAACACCACTATTGCTAATAGTCACATCTTCTGCATCAAGAGCAAGGGCACCGGATTCTTTCATAGAAACAATGTGTGCCTTCAATCCAACTGCGCCACTCTGCTCCATAGAAACTTCATCTGCAAAGATGCTATTAGCCCCTGATTGACTCATATTAATTTTTTCGGCTTGGATAGTCTCCACGCCTTCTTCTTGCATTTCTAAAATATCTTCTTCGGGAGCTAAGTTTTCTTCGGTCATCAGGTTCTTTCCTCTACTACAGTCATAAACATAAAACACGCCTCCATATAGAAGGCGGCTTTGCAAGCACGTGCGTATTTTAGCCCTTGCAAGGGCATTCGTCAAGCAAAGCGAAATTACGGGA
>CAZAWS010000343.1:0-2557 GCA_964488755.1 uncultured Anaerolineaceae bacterium
CAGTAATCGGCTTGTAGTGCAAGATTTATCTTGCAAGTGCGACATGAATGTCGCGTTACGAACCGCTCCCGCTGTTCTTCTGCCCTAAAAAGGGACGGAGCGCGCCAAAGCCATCATTGTGCATGACGAAATAGGCGGCGATGAGGGTGGTGATGGGGACTGCGGCTATTAATCCGAGTGAGCCAACCAGCGTGCGGACGATTTCTTCGGCGACAAAAGAAAAATTGATGATATAACCGAAATCCCCTTTTGACATGCTAAAAACAAGGAGCATGGGGAGGGCTGTTCCAGCATACGCCATGACGAGGGTGTTGACGGTCGCGGCGACGTGATCCTGCCCAATGTTGGCTGCACGTTTATAAAGGGCACGCCAGCTCAAATTTGGGTTCGCATCGTAAATCTCAAAAATGGCAGAGGCTTGGGTGATGACTAAATCATCTAAAACGCCCAGTGCGCCGATGATAATCCCTCCCAGTAAAAGCCCGCGTAGGTTAATGGTGGTATTCATTTGAACAAGGAATAGTACGTTTTCATCCCCTGAACCAGTCAGTTTTGCGGTGTGGACAAAAATCCACGAGAGGGTGCCAGTGATGATGAGAGCAAAAACCATGCTAATAACGGCTGAGTGGGTTTTTAAATTCCATCCATAAGTGAGGTAAAGGGTGACTGTGAGTAGAATGGATGAGCCGATTACGCTCACGGTGATGGGGTTTTCACCATTTAAAATATGCGGGATGATATAGTCAATGACGATGAGGAGGGAGAAGGCAAGCCCTAGAAGTGCGCCGAGACCTTTGCGTTTTGCCGTGACAAGAATGGCAACTACGAAAATTACGACTAAAAGCAGTATCGCTGGAGTGCGGAAATAATCGACAAAGTAGGCGTTTAGGGTGTTGTTGGGACCTGAGGTGATTGCCATGAGTAGCTTATTGCCTACTTCTAGGCGGATATTATCGTAGCGGACTTGGCGTTTACCGTTATCTAGCTCGAATTCTATACCTTCGTATTCACCGGTGAGGGGTTTAGCGCGGAAGATTTGGTATAGCTGGGGCGGATTTTCTCCGAGCGTTATCTCGCCTTCTTCGATGATTTGTGTGACTTCTCCTAAAACTGTTCCTGAGCCAAAGCTTTCTCCTGTTTTTATTTGTTCTGGTGACGCGAAGAAATAGGGCACGCCCCAGATAACGAACGCGGCAATGAGAAGGACGATGAGGAGGGCGAATAGGGGGAAGAGTTTGTTTTTTTTCATGGGGTACTACAGGGGTGACAAGAGTGACAAAGGATGCAAGGGTGACAAGAGGGGCAAGGGGGCAAGAGTGACAAAGGATGCAAGGGCGACAAGGGCGGCAAGGGTGACAAAGGTTTTTAACTTTGTGTTATTTTGTGCCCTTTGCGTTTAGTTTTTTGCTTATGGATACGCCAGCCCAAACTAAGCCGAAAATTGCGGTACAAACTAGCACGATTGCCGCACCAGAGGCGATGCTGAGGTGGTAAGAAATATATAAACCAATTATGCCCGATAGAGAAGCGATTATTGCCGCGAAAGCCATCATTACAGGGAGGCGTTTTGTGAGCAGATAGGCTGTAGCGGCGGGGGTGACGAGCATGGCGACCATGAGAGCTACCCCAACCGTTTGCAGGGAAACAACAATGGTGACGGCTATCAAAATCAGGAGTAAAAAATCGAGCAGTTTGACGGGGAGACGGAGGGTGGCAGCTAGAACGGGATCAAAGGATAAGACCATAAATTCTTTATAGAAAGCAAAAATAATAAGAAGCGTTATCCCGCCAAAAATGGCGATAAGGCGTAAATCGCTATTTCGCACGCCAAGTACATCACCAAAGAGAAAATGGGCTAAATCTACGGTGTAGCTGTTAACGGTAGAGATTAACGCCACGCCAAGCGCGAATGTCCCCGCAAAAATGATGCCTATTGCCGTATCTTCTTTGATTTTGGTGTTTCGGCTGATGGTGCCGATGCCAAATGCACTGATAATTGCCGCGACAAGCGCAGACCAGAAAAGTGGCTCTCTTTTTCCTTCCCCAAGTAGATAGCCGATGGCGACACCGGGCAAAATGGAATGGGCGAGCGCGTCTCCAAAAAATGCCATGCCGCGTAAGACAACATAAGTCCCGACAACGGCACTGACGATACCGACCATGACCGCGGCGGATAATCCACGGAGCATAAATGGGTATTGGAGGGGGGCGAGGAGGAAATCAATCATATTGGTTATATTAGGTACGAGCGTTTTTTTGTTTCAAAAAACGCTCGTAAAACGCATTGCGTATTGCGTAAGAAAAAACGGCATGGTTCATTTTAGCAGAAAAAACTGCTTGACAAATTTATGCTATTTTTATTTTTTTGAACACGGAGTTTCACTGATTTCACGGAGAATGCTTTTGAAGTTACGGAGAAAAACAAAGGTTTTTCTCCGTAACTTTAAGAATTCTCTCTGTATGCTCCGTAAAATCCGTGTTCAAAAAAAGATTTGTCAACCACTTTTCACATCAGAAAAAGGGTTTTCTGAACCATGCCGAAAAAACATTACGCAAT
>CAZAWS010000344.1:0-2525 GCA_964488755.1 uncultured Anaerolineaceae bacterium
TTGGAACATAGAAAACGCGCTCAAAAGAAATACCCCTACAAGAGAAAAAATTAGATACTTCAACGATAAAGCCCAAAACTCTTTTCTTTTCATATTAGACATTATATGCTTTTTTCTAAAATCAGAGATTACAGATAACAAACAAATCATATATAATGCAGGATGATGAAACTCAAACGGATTTTTCTCCCCCTCGGCATTTTGCTCATCTTGAGCATTTTTTTGCCATCGATCACCGCAAACGCACGCGACCCAAAGCCGGCTACCGATGCGTACACTTTGATTGCAGAAGTAAACGCTTTACGCACCGCCAATGGACTCCCGCCCTACATCATCAACGCGACCTTAATGTCTGTCGCTCAAGCGCATAGCGATTATCAGGCATCTATAGGCACTGTTACCCATTATGGTGCGGATGGTTCTCGTCCCTTTCAGCGTGCCCTAAATGCGGGCTATCCTGTTGGCGGAACTTTGTCGGCAGGTGGCTTTTTCTCTGAAAATATCCAAGCGGGGATGAATCTTACGCCTCAGCAAACTGTTGTGGCTTGGCAAGGGGATGCCCCTCACCTTAATACCATGCTTTCACCTCACCTTACCGAAGTTGGTGCTGGCGTAACCAATGTGAATGGCTATATTTATTATACGCTTGATGCCTCTACGCCTTCGGGCGGGACTGTGCCAGCCTATACCCCCGACCCTGATTCAACGCCGAATGGAGAATCAGGTGCGCTCCCTACATTAGATTATATTATGCCCGTCATCACCAGCACGCCCAAAGAAAATGGGCAAGTGGTTCATGAGGTGCAAGTTGGGCAATCGCTTTGGGGGATTGCCGATATTTATGGAACAACGGTGCAAGAGATTCGAGCCTTAAATAATATGAGCGTAGAGGAAGCCATTTTCCCCGGTGAATTATTGCTCATTCGCACTGTGGCAACTGCAATCCCTGCTACGCCAACTTTGGCAGGACAAAGCACATCTACCGCAACCAAAGCGTCTGTAACGGAAACAAGCGTCCCCACGCGCGCGCCGATTTTAATCATAGAAGAAACGCCCACAGTTGCGCCATCCCCAGAAGTAAAAATCGGCGGTGGCTTTTGGATAGTTATCCTAATTATTTTTGGGGCTTTGCTAATGGCGGGACTTATGACTTGGCTGAGCGGAAGAGATGCGTAAATCAATTTTCTATCTTTTTTCTATCTAACCACAATTCATGGTATTTTCTATTCCAATCAATTGTAAAGCGAATGGCTACTGCAAAGCCGCTGGCGGCATTCACCCATATTATATTGTCTCTATAGCCGAGGGCGTAGAGCAGAAAGGGGGCTAATATCCCTCCCAATAAAGCGGCGCGAGCAGAGTGGCGGATGACGAGTAGTAAAAAGATGAGTAGGGCAAGGCAGATGAAAAATGCGGGGATAGATACCGCTAAAGTTGCTCCGCCCGCGACTGCCAGCCCCATCCCGCCGCGGAAGTTGGCGAAGATGGGGTAGCAGTGCCCGATGACGACTAATCCCGCGGTGACTGCCAGCGACCAAGCGGGAAGTTCCGCGCGAAGCGCAAGGTAAATAGGGATAAACCCCTTAGAGATGTCAAGAAGTAAAACGGCGATTCCCGATGCGAATCCCGCTTGCCTGATTGTATTTGTAGCCCCAACGTGACCAGAGCCACCGTCTCGAATATCCACATTTTTGACGCTGCGTGTAATCCATAAACCAAAAGGGAGTGAGCCAGCGAGATAGGCGAACGCCCAATAAGAAAATATTATCCAATAAGAGATCATGAGATTTCTTTCTCTTCTCTTGGATATCTCACACGTAGCTTGACGGGGTTGTTTTTTTCTTTCATGCGTAAATTAAGCATTTCAACAAGGATGGAGAAGCCCATGGCAAAATAGATGTAGCCTTTGGGAATGTGTTGATGCACGCCTTCGAGCACAAGACTAAGCCCGATGAGCAGGAGGAAGCTGAGGGCAAGAATTTTGAGCGTTGGGTGACTTTCAATGAAATTGCTGAGAGGCGTTGCCGCGAAAAACATAATACCAATTGCAATAATGACAGCGATAATCATTACGGCAAGATCATCTGACATGCCAACCGCGGTGATAACAGAATCTAGTGAAAAGACAATATCTAAAACCGCAATTTGAAGGATAACGCCTCCAAAGGAGATTTTTTTTATTTCGGCTCCGCCTTCTTCATGGACTTGACCTTCGAGATTATTGTGAATTTCGTGGGTGGCTTTGGCGAGCAAGAATAATCCACCCCCTATTAAGATGAAATCTCTCCCAGAAATAGCTAAGCCGGCTAGGGTAAAAATGGGGTCGGTTAATTGCACAACCCAAGAAATAGAAAGCAATAATAAGATGCGTGTGCCTAACGCCGCCAGCAAGCCGACTTTTCGCGCTTTATCTTGTTGATTATAGGGCAATCTGCTACTTAGGATAGAAATAAAGATGATATTGTCCATACCAAGCACAATTTCTAATAATGTTAGGGTCAGTAATGCGATCCAAGCGGATGGGT
>CAZAWS010000345.1:0-2521 GCA_964488755.1 uncultured Anaerolineaceae bacterium
AAACAAATTTGATGATAAAATCAGATATTCATACATTATTTTATTAAGGGACAACCTCGTGGACAAAACTATCCAATCATCCAAAGAACCAGAAGAGGCAAAGAAGCCCGAAAAGCCGAATAAAAGAATTGGGCATTACGAGATAAGATCTGAATTAGGACGCGGGGGTATGGCAACCGTTTATCTTGGCTACGACGATCGTTTTGAACGCGAGGTCGCGGTTAAGGTATTACCCGCCGAGTTTTTACACGACCCTCAATTTAGCGTGCGTTTTCACCGCGAGGCAAGAACTGTTGCCGCGTTAGAGCACCCTGCAATTGTACCCGTTTATGATGTAGGCGTATCAGAAGAAGGCTTACACTATTTCGTAATGCGCTATATGGATGGCGGCTCACTCGCAGACAGACTCACAGAAGGCAACATTAGCCTAAAAGAAGTAGCGCGCATTATTAGCATCATTGCCCCCGCCCTAGACGATGCGCATAAAAAAGGGATTATTCATCGCGATCTCAAGCCCGCCAACATTCTCTTCGACCACAATAACCGCCCTTATCTTTCAGATTTTGGCATCGCTAAAATTAGCGGCGCGCAGCAAGATGTAACCGGCAGCGCAATTATTGGCACGCCCGCTTATATGTCCCCTGAACAGGCACAGGGGAAAGAAATAGATGGCAGAAGCGATATTTATGCCTTAGGCGCCATCATCTATCGGATGCTCACCGGCACTCGCCCCTATAGCGGCGATACACCTATGAGTATGGCAATCAAGCATATCACCGACCCCACCCCCGATATTCTCAACGAAAACCCCTCTCTGCCAATTGCCATGAGTGCCTTTATTTACCGCTCAATGGACAAAGACCCAGAGGGTCGCTTTCAGACTGCGGTTGAGCTATCTGATACGCTCAACGCTTTGGCAAGCAACAAAAATACCGCGGGCATCAGAACCCTATCTAGCCATACCAAACCTTCGATGACGAAGATAAAGGTAAGACAAGATAGCCAAACACCCCAAAAGGGAAAAAAGAAAAGTATTGGATGGGTGATTGGGATTGTAGCACTGCTAGGATTGGTGGGATTAGGATTTGCACTCAAAGCTCTTTTTCCCACCAGCGTTGCGGAACGCGCGCCAAGCCCAACTTCACGCGTGTCTTCAACATCTTCCCCCAGTACGCTTGCTCCTCCCACCCTCCCTCCGGCATCTCCTTTTTCTCCAACAGAGACCGAATTTCCAACTGAAACAGCCACGCCTGAGCCTCTTGCTAACCCTATTATTGGTGGGGCTGATAAAATCGCCTTTTTGGCAAATGGCAATATCTGGCTAATGAATACAGACGGAAGCGATTTACAAGAGCTAATTACTAATGGTGCCCTCAAAACCAATTTGCAATGGATGCCCGATAGGAAAAGTCTAATTTATATCGCAGGTAAATGTATTCAAACGATGGATACAGAAGCAGATATTATTGATGAAGTGACCTGTTTTCAGCAGGCAGAATATCTTGAGGCTATTCAAATTTCTCCCGATGGAAAAAGAATTGCCATTAGTATGAATAGAGAACTTTTTATAGTGCCCTTTGACCTTGAAATCCTTTCTGAGGCTAAAACCCGCTCTGATTTACAAGCGATTGAGGAAGGCTGTTTCTTTGACGATGAGTCCGTAATTGATGTTCGTTGGCATGATTATGAAGACCAAATTGCCATACTTTTTGCGGGCACATCGCCTAATGGCACACGCGCAGACTTAATAAGAACTATAGATATTTCAAATTGTCAATCGGCGGCTTCGGCTGTGGCAACAGGGACCGCAGTGGCAGAAAGCGAAGAAGATGACGACTACGAACTTTATTTTATTGATAAGCTAGATGAGTTCCCCGCTAATCGCTTTACCATGAAAGGCTATAGCGGCACTACTCCCTATATTGAAGAATTTGATTGGGACGGCACAGACACCTTTTTGATGAATACCTTTAAGCGCAGTGGCGGGTACGGATATTTTTATACCTACAATACACTTTCGCATAAAGCCGCACAATTAGACCCTGTTGGGGTAAGCACTTGTTGCTATCGAGACGCTCGCTGGAGTCCTGATGGAACGCATTTTATCGTAGCTTATCAAGATGTTGCATTAGGCGCAGATGCAGAAATTCTGATTTATTTTCTACGCTTTGGCACTTTAGGCACGGGCGTAAATTACGAGCCAATGCCTATGCCTGAAGGTTTTTTTGAAGATATAAAAGTAATGCCACAATTTGCATTCAGACCGGCTACAGAGTAAGGCGATTCTTAAATTTATATTCTTCGTTTTCGTATTACGTAAAACGTATTGCGTAAGGAAAAGCGTTACGAAATATGCGTTTTGGATAACTTTTTTTCGTAAATTGCCTAATAAACTTGACACACAAAAAGTATAAGACTTTATCGAGAATGAGACCTTAACAATCAGAATCTATTAACAAAAAAGTCCCCTTTTTTTTAAAGGGGACTTTTTATTTTGGTTCAACGTGATTTGACGTGATTA
>CAZAWS010000346.1:0-2514 GCA_964488755.1 uncultured Anaerolineaceae bacterium
CTGAACTAAGTCTGCGGGCAAGCCCGAAGAGGGCAAGACCAGCAAGAAGCCAAAAGATTGTGTTATAGACGCGCGGCACGACGATGCTTTCTCCGCCCGTCCAGAGATATGTCCAACCTACGAGGGTTTCAAAGATGGGTGGTTCGTAGATTCCCAGTCTGTTGGCAAAAGATTCTGCTAGGGCTTGTTTTTCAGGGTCTGCATCGGGGAGGATTTGATAGTAGACATCACGCGCAATGAGGGTGCTGCGTAGTTGCCGCGTAGGATGAAAACCGAGTGGTGGGTCGGTAATGTCTATCAGACGCAGAATCGCGCCTAAGATCAGCAATCCAGCCAAAATCAGGGTCGTTGCGGGTTTTAATCCAAAGAATTTTCTTGAAGATGTGGTCATATTTTTTCTTATCGCACGATGAGTACGCGAATCGATCCATCTCTGCCAATATAGGCAGTTTCATACCATTCACCGATGCGCGGCTCAATCAAATCCCAAGTAAATCGATTGGTATTTGAAAGGTGATGGTCTACATAAATGGCTTTTACGCCTAGTTCGAGTAAGCGATTGTAGAGGTCTTCTTCGCTTTTTATATCCTGAAAACTTTCAGAAGATGGCTCTATATATTGCATCCGAGCCGCCCATGCACCGCCGGGTGCACCTGCTAAAATAGGCGTATTTTCGGGGAAGGTTTCTTGCATGAGAACAATTGCTTCTTCTTCGGGCAAGTCACCCAAAGGGTGGTGAAATGGCGGGTCGAAAGTTTTGCCAGAGCTGATAGAAAAGGCAAAGACGAGCAAGAGGAGCATTGAGTATTTGCCCGTTTTTTCGTCTTTGAGTATAAGCGCAATCCCCGCTAAAAAGACAAAAAACAAGAGGGCAGATGTGAAGTAAAGCATACGCAAATCAAGGAAAATACCTGTGCTGAATAATGCAAGGAGCAGGGCAGAGAGGATGAGTGACGTTTTTGTTTTAGAGGCAAAGGTTACAATTTGTGATATGCCAAATACGGCAAGGGTGTAAATAATAAAATAGGGCATTCTAAAATAGCCCGCGCGGAAGAAGGTGAGAAAATATACGCCAAGATAAGCCATAGAGGCAAAAAATATGCCTAAAAGGATATATTCTTTTTTCTTGAGCAAAGCAAAAATGCCGAGTGCGGCGAAAAAAGAAAGTGCGATAATTGTTCTTTCTCCATAAGCCTCTACAATTTTTTCAGGAAGAGCCTTTGTGGTTTTGGTGAGGCGTGATAAATATGCGTTAGGATTTTTCTTAATTGCCTGAAAAATGGAGGCGTTATTTTCTTCGGCTGTGCCGTAGATATTTTCTGCTTCGTAAACAACGCATTTCATGATTTTTTGTTGGCAGTCGGAATCGCTGTGCTGATAATCTACAGCATGACCTTGTAAGAATGCAACATAGGTGCGTTTAGCAGTATCTAGCTCTGCGCTTCCACTAACTGCGCCAAAGATTAGCAAATAGCCTCCCACTAAGGCTAAAAAGGGCAAAGTTGCCGATAACGCCAGTTTCCATTTTTCTGTGCTTTTATAAGCCAAGAGAATGGCAATGAACATAAAAATTGCAAATAATACCAAACCGTCATTGCGAGAAAGTGCCGATAGCCCTAGAAAAAAAGAAGTCTTCGTGAGTGCTTCTGCGGTGCGATGATGATAAAAACGTAGCAATTGCCATAGCGCAAAAGCAGACATTGCCGAAAATAAAGCATCGCTGGGATTGACAACAATTTCAACTAAAATCGGCGAAAAAATTAATAAAGCGGCCAAAATAAAGGGGAGCGTTTTTTTCTCAGTAGCTTCACGCGCAACCAAATATCCGCTTATCCACATCAGCGTAAAAAGCAAAAAACGCCCCAGCGTGGCACTCTGCGTCATCCAATAATGAGAAGTGGTAAAAGGCAGATAGGTGAGCGCATAAAAAACGCCAATTAGGGGATTGCGTGAAAATGGCGGCAACTCGCCTAAAAATAAAGTGCGTCCTGTGTTCAGGTAAACGGCTTCATCCCAAAAATTGATTTCTCGTAAGGTTAAAGACAAAGAGTTATAGGCGAGAAAAATACTAAAAAGTAAAAATAAGCCCACCAGAAACCTTTCACTTAGGATGATGTTTTCTATTTGATTTCGTCTTTTGTCGGTCATTTTTTTTTATGAATTTTCAGGAAGCTACGCCCGCGTTTTGAACTTGCGTGCGGGATCCCAAACTTGGGATGTGGGGTGAGACTTGGTCTTGTTAATCTCAGAAAAGACTATCATACTCCGCTTTTTCAAAAATTGTCAATTTGCCGCCAATGGTGGCATCTAAAATTTGACGATTATCCTCTTCGTAGGCTTCGCGCGCCATCAAATAGGCAATTTCGGACATATCTAAATCGGGCAATTGCCAGCGGAAACCTTTCCCAAAGTAGCGCGGGTCAAAGTGATTGGGGTCATCACCATCGGAGGTGATGGTCTTATTTGCCTCGCCTTTGCTCTTGAAACTATGATCTACGCCAATGAGAATTACTT
>CAZAWS010000347.1:0-2496 GCA_964488755.1 uncultured Anaerolineaceae bacterium
GTTTTCGAATATCAACTTCTGGACGATGAATTTTAGCTAAAGCGCAGGTCATAATCATTCGAACACCTGCGCGATTGCTCAGGCTTCTTGATATAGAAATAACTCGCTCTAATATGACAGAATCTGAAATTATAGAGTCATTGGTTGCTTTTCTAGCTCGCTGAAGAGCGTTTGTGAGTATTGCGTTTGGTGTTCCCATTCTTCTTTTCCTTGATATTTGATATTGCCATTTCTTTCATAATTTACCCAAAGAACTTCGGTTCTGCTCTTTTTGTTATTATCAGTTCCTGTATTGGTTGAGTGTGCTTTTTTAGTAGGTGCTTCAATATATTTCCACTCCCCGTATAGCTCGTTCATTAATTTACTGTGGTAACCTGAAAGAGCAACTTTTCCTTTAACATTATGCAGTACATTAGCTAATTCACGATGTTCATCATCTGACATTTCATACGCATAAGCGTTTGGGTCTGAGCGTGATTCATGAACATAGGGCGGATCACAATAAAATAGTGTCTCTGGAGTATCAAATCGTTGAATAACTTCAATGGCTGGCGCGTTTTCTATTTGAACTCTAAGTAATCTTTGTGCTATTTCAGATAAACCGGCGACACTGCCTAACCAACGAGATACAGCCCCCGACATTTCAGCACGACTAGTCAATTTACAATGTGCCCAGCGTCCTTCGCTTGCTGTTTGTGCAAGACCTGTACGAACTTGACGAGCACGAACAAAAAATCTTCTTGCACGCTCAAAATCTGATAAATTTTCTGTGTTTTTGCTGACAGCAATTCTCAATTCTTCCCTAGAGAATGGGGTTAGTCCGATAGCTTCTAATAATTCTTCTTTTTGCTCACGTAATACTTTAAAAAAAACTACCACGTCTCCATCAATATCATTATATGTTTCTACTGGAGAAGGTTTTCTGTTTATTAATACCGCTGCCGACCCTCCAAAAGGTTCGCAATAATGTTTGGCTTCTGGCAACAAAGGAAGTAACCAATTTAAATGACTATATTTGCCTCCGTACCAACCAAAAGCTATTTTTTTTGAAGCCATATTGCACCTATTTTTAGAACAAATATATAAGAATCACTTGCTTATAAAGTATAGCAGAAATCCCCTCCCTCACCCCAAAACATCCAACTTCACCACCCCCACCGCCAGCCTCTTTATCCCCACGCTCTCAAACACGATAGTCACAATCTCATTATCCCCCTCGCCGCGGGAGTTTAGGATGATTCCATCGCCGAATTCGGGGTGGCGGATTCGCGTTCCCATTCGGTAGGTTGATGCTTTTTTAGCGGGAGCAGGCTTGCCCTGAACTTTGCCAAAGGGCTTGGGTCGCGTTGGTTTCGGCACGGATGTTGACGAAGGCGTAGATGACGAAGATGTCCACCGTGTTTTTGACGCGGTATCACGCGAGGATTTCCCCATCCAAGAATAAGATTTTTCTCTGGTTGTGCCACTGCTGGCGCGAGATTTTCCGATAATCAGATTGTCGGGAATATCATCTAAAAAGCGCGAGGGCGACATCCAATCTGTGGAGCCGTAGCGGCGGCGTTCGGTGGCGCGCAGCAAGTAAAGCTGATTTTTGGCGCGGGTGATGCCCACATAAAATAGCCTGCGCTCCTCTTCCATTTCTTCCGGCTCTTCAAATGTGCGGCTGTGCGGCAGCAAGCCGTCATCCAGCCCAACGATGAAAACCACGCCATATTCCAGCCCTTTTGCGGCGTGCAGAGTGAGCAGCGTGGCGGCATCTTGCCCCTCGCTGAGCGTGTCTTGGTCAGAAATGAGCGCAACCGTTTCGAGAAATTCGGTCATACTGCGCTCGTCAAATTCTTCTGCCATCCGCCGCAATTCCATCACGTTTTCCCAGCGATCATCCCCCTCTTCTGTGCCATCTTTCAGATAGTCAACATAGCCAATATCAAGCAAGATTTTGTCGAAAAGTTCGCTAATCGTTAAGATTTCGGATGATGCCCGCCAATCGGCAAATAATTTTCCAAAATTGGATAGAGGAGCCGCGGCGCGTTTCGTGAACTTTTCCCAATACGGAGACTTTATGCCGCGAGACAGCTCTAAAAGGAGCGTTCCTGGGGTGAGGTTGCTTGCCTCACGAGCGACTTGGTAGAGCGTCTCTAACGCTTTCTTGCCAATGCCGCGGCGGGGTACGCCGATGATGCGCGCCAAAGAAACTTGGTCGCTGGGGTTATGCACAAGGCGCAAATAAGCGATTACATCTTTCACTTCTCGTCTGCCGTAAAAGCGTTGTGCGCCCACCAATTTATGTGGAATTTGCGCCCGCAAAAAAGATTCTTCTAGCAAACGAGATTGGGCATTGGTTCTATACATCACGGCGCAATCGCTAAATTTTGCCGCTCCGCTGGATGTGATTTGCATAATCGTATCGGCGACATAAGTCGCTTCTTCATAATCATTCTCCGCTTCAAAATAGACAAGTTGATTGCCTGTGCCAAGCTCGCTGAAAAGTTCTTT
>CAZAWS010000348.1:0-2490 GCA_964488755.1 uncultured Anaerolineaceae bacterium
AAAAGCATTAAAAATTCGCGCCATTCGCTCATTCGCGTATAGCGTAGCGACATTTGCGTTGAAAGATTAAGGCATAATTTTAATATGGCTGAACGCTTACGAAAATCAAATCCCCCTTTTTCAGCCTTCTCCATTTGATTTTTTAAAATGGAGGGGCTAGAGGAAGCAAATGAGGTAATTTATGGTCAATCCACTATATGCACTTCTGATTGCCGCAGCATTTATTGCGCTCGGTATAATTATTTTTTCGCCAGAGCGTGGGCTTTTTTGGCAATGGCAGCGCACACGCGAGATAACTATGCGGGTGCTGCGCGAAGACGCGCTTAAGCATATTTATCATTGCGAGACCCATGCCGAAAAGGTTTCTGTCAAAAGTTTAGCGGGTGCTTTGAGCATTTCGACAAATCAAGTAGCTGAAGTGATTGATGGCTTGCAGTCCCTGGAGTTGCTGGAGATTGAGGGGACGGATTTCAAACTTCCCGCCGCTGGACGTGACTATGCTTTGCAGATTATACGCGCGCATCGCCTTTACGAACGTTACCTCGCTGAAGAAACAGGTTACGCAGAAGAGAAATGGCACGAAAGAGCACACCAACTGGAACATCACCTTAGTCCAGAAGATGTGGAGGCTTTGGCGCAAAAACTCGGCAACCCCACACACGATCCGCACGGTGACCCAATCCCCACCGCTGATGGGAAAATGGTTTATGCTAAAGAACGAACTGCGCTGGCTAATTTAACACTGGGTACACGCGCGCGAGTTGTCCATTTGGAGGATGAACCAGAAGCAATTTACGCCCAGTTGGTCGCAGAAGGGTTACATATTGGGCAAGAAATTCGCTTATTGGAGACGACGCCACAGAGAATCCGCTTTGAGACAGGGCTAGGAGAGCATCTCTTAGCACCGATTTTCGCGGCAAATATCACCGTTATTCCAATTAGTGAAGAACCTGAAAAAGAACTCGTAGCAGGGTTTCCCTTGAGCAACCTTGAAATTGGTGAAGAGAGAGAAGTCATTTCTCTTTCGCCACGCATCCGAGGTGCTGAACGCCGCCGTCTAATGGATTTGGGCATTTTACCCGGCACAAGCATTAGCGCAGAAATGGAATCGGCTGCTGGAGACCCTATTGCTTATCGCGTGCGTGGAGCATTAATTGCGCTTCGCAAAGATCAAGCGGCGTTAATCAGTGTTTCTGCGGAAGCGTAAGACTTTTTGGTAAGCGTTCAGGGGACTCAAAATAGAACGCGGATTTTACGGGCTACACGGAGAAAAAACAAAAAAGTTTTCGCATTTAGCACTTTTGGAGTAAAAATGACAAAAAGCAATAAAACATCTTTCAATACTTGTGAGAGCTGTGCAATTCATAATGCGGCAGCCTTGCATAAATTAGGCGTTGATATGAGCGATTTTGACTATGTAGTCGCTCTATCCGGCAATCCCAATACAGGCAAAAGCACCGTTTTCAACGCCCTAACTGGCTTGCGCCAACATACCGGTAATTGGCCCGGAAAAACAGTCAGCCGCGCCGAAGGCGGATTTGAATACGGCGACCACAAATATAAATTAGTGGATTTGCCCGGTACATACTCTCTTTTGGCAACAAGTTTAGATGAAGAGGTCGCGCGTGACTTCATCTTGTTCGGTAAACCTGACGTGACGATTGTCGTCGTTGACGCAACCCGCTTGGAACGCAATCTGAACTTGGTCTTGCAAGTGTTGGAAATCACCAATCGCGTTGTCGTTGCTCTAAATTTGATGGATGAAGCAAAGCGACACGGAATCCAAGTTGACGAACGGAGATTAGCACGAGATTTAGGTGTTCCCGTTGTGCCGATGGTGGCTCGTCAAGGAGAGGGAGTCCCTGAACTTCTACAAGCGGTTAGCGATGTAGCTAATGGAAAAACGGTTGGCAAGCCTTATCGCGTCAAATACGATTCACCTGAACTCAAGAAAGCTGTTATAAAAGTCACTAAGCAAATCGAATCTGCTTATCCTGAACTCCCTAATGCTCAGTGGGTTGCAATGCGCCTTCTTGATGGCGATGAACACATCGCTGAAGCCCTCCGCAAAGGCGAACTCGGCGATTTAACGCACGGCAATATAGAACACCGTTCTGGTCAAATGCAGGTCATTGGAAATCAGTAGGAGCATTTTTATGACAACAGAAAATATAACACCCCTCGAAAATATCCTAGCTACCGCCCAAGCTCTACGTTGGGAAATTGGTATAGATTTCCACGAAAAAGTAACAGAATCCATTTATACTGATGCCGCCAAAATCGCAGATCGAGCCACTACACGACCTGAAGAAAAACCACGTTTCGATTTTGACAGAAAACTAGACCAAATTCTCACCAGTAGAATCTGGGGGTTTCCTCTCATGCTTGTCATGTTGATGATTGTCTTTTGGTTGACTATCTCAGGCGCAAATGTTCCGTCTTCGATGTTAGCAACATTGCTACTAGACACAATTCATCCTCTCCTGAAAG
>CAZAWS010000349.1:0-2483 GCA_964488755.1 uncultured Anaerolineaceae bacterium
TAAAAGCATTAAAAATTCGCGCCATTCGCTCATTCGCGTATAGCGTAGCGGCATTCGCGTTGAAAGCTTAAGACGTAATTTTAATATGGCTGAACGCTTACAATAAATCTTATAGATTTTTACGCCACAGACCACCAATCTTTCCCCTCCACATAGCCTAAATCATTCAATCTTTCTCGGATAAGTTGCCGCGCCCCGCGTGCCCCTACGCTTGCCAGCAACGCAGGAGCTTGGTGACTGTCCCAAACATCTTTCAGCGCATCTACAGAGATAATGGGCTTACCGTGCCGCGTGCGCCCGATTTTCTTTGGGTCTATATCTATAAACGCTACGACTGGCACATTCTCGCGCTTGAGCCATTTGCCCAATCTTCTCCCCATCATGCCGGCTCCCCAAACGATGACGGCATCTCGCTCTTTGAGGGGACCGCGTGCAAGATAATGCGCTTTGGTACGCAAAAAATTTTTTAGCGAATATCGGCTATCTGTATGCGTAATTCTGTCGGGATGCTCACGCCACTCATGTAAAACTTCGGGCACTTTAGCGAAATTTGCGCCCGCAAGATACATGCGCAAATACAAATCATAATCTTCGGGGAAATTATCATGCTCTTGATAACCCCCCATTTTTAAAAGCCACTCACGCCTAAACATCACACTAGGATTTGGGAGCGGGCTTTCTACAAATATCTCTCGTTTGATATCCTCATCAGTGATAACAGAATTTAGCCACTCAATATAAACTTGAAAGCCCCCGCCCACATCTTCTTTCGGAAAGGCTTTGACCAAAGAACTGACAACCGCTGTTTCAGGATTCTCTTCTAAAAACGCAACTTGCTTCTCTAAACGCTGAGGGTGCGCGCGGTCATCCGCGTCCAACCGAGCGATGAATGGGGCGCGGCACGCAAGCATCCCCACGTTCGATGCGGATATGACTCCGCTATGAGACTGGGAAATGTGCTTAAAACGCGCGTCACCTTTACGCCAGCGATCCAGTATCAATCCCGTATTATCTTCTGAGCCATCGTCTACTGCTAACACTTCAAAATTTTCTAAAGTTTGGGCAGAAAGGCTCTTCAAGGTTTCTTCGAGCGTTTTCTCAGCGTTGTAACAGGGCAAGATAACGGAGACCGCTGGGGTTAAGATGGTGCCTGCTCTATCAATATAGGCAAGGTGAGCACGACCTGCTCTACACCGCCCAGTGTGTGAACGATGGTTCTGTATTCAATCTGATTTTCACCAAAATCAGCAGAAAACTCATCGGGGTTGTAATCATCTCTGAAAAACTCGGTAATAGCAGGCAAAGCACCTTCTAACCAATAAATATCATCTGGCTTGGGCGGCATAAGCTCTTTGCCGGGTGTAAAACGCATAATGCTAGGGTAGGCGTTCTCGGCAGGAATATCCCAGCCATATCTCTCGGCTGCATCTAAATCATCAAAAGAAAGATGGAAATTCCCTTCAAAGGTGAAAGAAATTGCAGAAAATTCTTTTTTAGGAAGTTTTTGGAATTGGGCAAATTGCATAAAATCACTTAGTTCGTCCAGACTATCGTGAATAGAAAGCCCAAAACTCTCGCCCGCACGCCCGATAATAATGGCATAACGCGGCTCAGCATCCGCGGGGTAGCGGACTTCAATCGCAAATTCTTCGTCTGGAATAAATTCCCACGGTGCAAGGCGATAATATGCCGCGGTAGCTTCAAAAATTTTCTCCAAAAGCGGTATAGTCACCGTTGGCATTGCCGCCAATGAATGAATATCTTTCCCTTTGTTGAGCTTATAATCTAGCTCTTTCAACAGGACGTTTGCTTTTCTCAGCGCAATTTTCTTCTCGGTTTCAATCTCGATTTCTGCCAAAATGGGGGAAAGTTCATCGAAGATTTCTTGGTTGTCAAAAAGAATCTTCGTTGGGCGGCGTTTTCGCCCTGCGCCAAACATTGGGCGGCGCATTGCTCTAAAAATTGCTTCGGCAAGTTCGTCTGTCGAGGGCTTTTCCTTTTCCATATCGTGCCGAAGAATTTTCTCGTCATCACTAATTACGAGCACATACCACGGTCGATACGGATCGCTTTTGCGCGACTCTACCCATGTTCGTGCTGGGCGCACAGCAACTTCCCAGGTTTCGTTTTTTTGTTTTAGATTTCTGACTTTATTAATAGATGATTTAGCCATGATAAAAACTCCTTACTTTTTATGGGATGAAGAACCGCTTCACGCGCGTTTTGAACTTGGGTGCCTTCGATGAACATTTTTGGGGATATGTCACGTTTTTGGTGTCACCTGCGCAAAGGATAATTAGGTAGTGGCTAAAATTAACCAACGCTTGCTCCCTTGTCCTTCGGACATCTTCCCCGAAGGGGGAGAAATTGTCCCGTAAGCGTTCAGACCTCAGATTTTAGACATCCGATTTGCCGAAAACAACTAGATGCAGTTGCTCAAAATTTTGGCGGTCAAATAGGGTAGTGCGACTGTATTTTGTTTG
>CAZAWS010000350.1:0-2478 GCA_964488755.1 uncultured Anaerolineaceae bacterium
CCAGCCATAAAGCGTTGATAGCCTGCCGCGGCAATCATCGCGGCATTATCGGTACAAAGTGAAAGTTTGGGGATATTGATGGGAAATTCATCCTGCGCTAAGAAAGTTTCTCGCAGAGATTGATTTGCTGAAACGCCGCCCGCGACCAAAATGGCTGTAGCGCCATATTCTCGTGCGGCTCTGATAGTTTTGGTGAAGACCACATCTACAACTGCGGCTTGGAAGCTGGCGGCGAGATCAGCGACTGGTAAACCACCTTTTTGCTTCAACTTTTGAACTTCTCGCAAAACAGCGGTTTTCAATCCACTAAAGGAGAAATCATAACTTTTGCCGAGCCACGAACGTGGGAATTTGAAGGCGGTCGGGTCGCCATCTTTTGCGGCTTTCTGTATAGATGGACCGCCCGGATAAGACAATCCCAACATGCGGGCAACTTTGTCGAAGGCTTCACCGGCGGCATCGTCGAGAGTTCCGCCAAGGCGTTGATAGGTGAGATGGTCCGTCATCAGGTTCAATTCGGAGTGTCCACCTGAGACGAGGAGTGCCATGAGCGGGAATTGTGGCTCTGGGGGCGCATCTTCATCCGCGTCATGCACCCATGCTGAATAAAGATGCCCCTCGAGGTGGTTAACGCCCACGAAGGGATGCCCACTGCCGAGCACCAAGCCTTTTGCCGCGTTCACGCCAACGATCAGCGAGCCAGCTAAACCAGGTCCGCGCGTCACGGCGATAGCGTCCACATCCGCAAGTGTGAGATGGGCGTCCGCTAAAGTTTGTTCTATCACGGGCATGATGCTGAGCACATGCTGGCGAGAGGCAACTTCGGGAAAAACGCCGCCGAAGCGAGCGTGCATCTCCATTTGTGAGGCGACGGTAGAAGCGAGGAGGGTGCGCCCATCTTCAAGAACGGCGGCGGCAGTCTCATCGCAGGAGCTTTCTATAGCGAGGATTCGGATGGTCATAGGCGAGGGGGATTATCCTTCTTTCTGAAAAATCGTATCTAACGAGGGTGCAATGTCTACGGAGATGCGCGCAGCATAAAGGCGATGCTTTTCTGAATGCAGGAAGTGGAGAAATTGGCGATATTTTCTGTCTTTATGAGGAAATTCTTCAAATTTTTGAATTAAAGCTTTGAGAGAAGCCAAGTAGAGCTTGAATGGGTCTGCTTTGCTGAGTTGCATTTCATACGCGTGATGATTGGGATACATCGCCCGCCGCTCTGCGAAGAGGATTTCGAGTTCATCAGCAAAGAAAATTTGCTGCGGCGTTGCATCGCCAAGATCCAGAATAGGCGCGGTAGAAACGAGAATACAACTTGTTTGCGCTGCCTGATTTTCTATTTGCAGATCTCCACCGAAGGTGAAGGCTTCTTTTTTCTCATCGTAGCGGTCTTCCATGATAACTTTTCCCGCGCAGACGCGTGCGGTCTTTTGAAGTGTCCACGGGTGTACTACTGTGATTTTTTCTACGGCTGCCTGTGGCGTTTTGATGAAAAAATGGACGTGTTGAACGTCAAAGTGTTTTTCTGTTGGAACAGATGAAACAAAGATGTCAAGACGGAAATTATCGGTTGGATGGTCTAATTGGGGATAGTGATAAAGATAGCCAATCTTGGGTAAAGCATTTTCTTCTTTCGTATTCATTAAAAACTCCTGTTGATGGTTTGGGTGGAGTCTGCTAGTGCAGGCGGTTTTTTATTGTACTACAATCTTTTTTTATGCAGGATTTTCTATGGTGCAGATTCGAATGGTCGTACTTTTACTCATATCAATTAGGCAAAACTTGCACAAGGGAGATATTATACCCTCATCACCCACCCATCCCCGCAATCACCTCACGCTTAATCTTGGCATTATGGCGCAAATCTACGGGAAATCTGGTAAAAATAAAACTTTGCTAATACTTTCTAAAATGCCCTTTTCTGCTATACTCCCCCGCATGAAAAACTTCCCCTATAAACGCCTTATCATCATCGGCACAACTGGCTCAGGAAAATCTACGCTGGGAGCAAATATAGAATCACGGCTCGGCATCCCGCATATTGAGTTGGATGCCCTACACTGGGATCCTGGATGGAAAGAAGTAAAGACCGAAGTGATGCGGGAACGCGTAAAAAAGGAAATCGTAAAAGAATTTTGGGCAATGGACGGGAATTACCGCGTCGTCCGTGATTTATGCTGGGCGCGTGCCGAGATAGTTATCTGGTTAGATTACCCTTTGCGCGTCAATTTTTGGCGTCTTCTCAAGCGAACACTACGGCGCGCCATCAAAAGAGAAATCATCTGGAACGGAAACAGAGAACCCTTTTTGCCCCACTTCAAACTCTGGTCAGACAATTCGATTTTTCACTGGCTTTTCAAAACCTACGGAATGCGCAAAAGAGAATTCCCCAAGTTGTTTACGCTACCCGAATATCAACATTTAGAAGTTTTACGCTTTTCTTCCCCCAAAGAAACAGAAATATGGCTAAAAAGATTC
>CAZAWS010000351.1:0-2470 GCA_964488755.1 uncultured Anaerolineaceae bacterium
TTAATATCTACTTGCCAAGCCTGTTCATTTTCTTCGCGTTTCTGCCACCATTTTTTGAGTTCGTCAAATTCTGCTAATTGAATGGTTTTGGTTTTAGAATAACTTTTATAGCCTTCGGGCAAATGATGTTCGTAATACCAAACGCTTTTGGTTGCTTCACCTTTGGTAAAAAAGAGTAAATTGGTGGCTACAGAGGCATAAGGTTGAAAAACGGAATTGGGCAAGCGAATGATGGTGTGCAAATTGCAATCTTCGAGTAATTTTTGGCGAACGCGTTCTTTTACGCCATCGCCCGTGAGTGAGCCATCGGGCAAAACGATTGCCGCTCTGCCGCCCGTTTTGAGCAGGCGAATCATTAATATCAGAAATAAATCGGCTGATTCTTTGGTGCGGTAGTTTTGGGGGAAATTATTTTCATTATTATTCGAGACAACGCCCCCAAAAGGTGGATTTGCCAAAATGATATTGACGCGGTCTTTTTCTCTATATTCGTTGAGCGGGCGTGCCAGAGAATCATCGTATTTGATATTGGGGAGGGTGATATCGTGCAAAATCAGGTTGGTATTGGCGAGTAAATAGGGCAGGGGTTTATATTCCCAGCCGCGCACATTCTTTTCGATATTTTCGCGCTCTTCGATGGTGGTGGCTTTGGTTTTGAGATGCTCAATGGCGGCTGTCAAGTATCCACCCGTTCCGCAAGCTGGGTCCAGGAGCGTTTCGTCCAGTTGGGGATCGGTCAATTCTGTCAGCAGATGCGTAATCGCTCTTGGGGTATAAAATTCGCCCAGTGTCCCCGCGCTTTGTAATTCTCCCAGAAAACTTTCGTAAATTTGCCCAAAGACCTGTTTATCTTTGCTGTTATTAAAATCGATCAGGTTGAGTTTATTAATCACCTGCCGCAAATGAATGCCCGATTTCATATAGTTGTAGTGATTGGCGAAAACTTCACGCACGAGCAGGGCGCGTTTATTGCCTGTAGATAAATCGATATTTGCGAGGGTGGGGAAGAGTTTTTGGTCTACAAAGCTCAGCAGTTCATCGCCCGTCATGCCTTCATCGTCCCCCGCCCATTCATCCCAATGCAATTCGGCGGGAATGGGGGAGGTGTAGCTCTCTTGAATGAGTTCGAGTTCTTTGTCTTTATCGCTAAAAATTTTGAGAAAGAGCATCCAGCCCAATTGCAGAATGCGGAGTTCGTCACTGCCTGTGCCAACATCTTGGCGCATAATTTTTCGGGTAGATTTTACAATGCCGCTGATATTTGCCATATTTTTCCTTTTTGCAACATGAATGTTGCGTTACGTTGCAAGATAAATCTTGCGTTACGCCGTAGCGCAACATTCATGTTGCAGTTTGCAAGATAAATCTTGCGTTACGCCGTAGCACAACATTCATGTTGTAGTTACGCCGCAAGTGGGTAGCTATAAATTTCTTGCGATAAATGACTCACCGCGTTTATATAGGCTTCTCTCCCGCCAAAAAAGCCCACAATTTCAACGGGCGAGCCAAATTTGCTAAAAGGGTTCACCTGCAAAACTTTCATATCTTCTATATTTTCAATGCCTTCATCGGCATATTTATCGAGCAACGCCTCTAAAACTTGGCGTGCGGCTTCACCGTATTTGGTAAAATAATCTCGTTTCTTCACATTATTTACCCTTTCGGCGCGCGTTAGGGGCGGCTGGTCGAAAGCGGTATGGCAAATCATGTCAAAAATATCCATCTCTTTATTGATTGCATCCTTGAGATTTTCAAAAATGATGCCCTGTTTGGTTAGCTCATCAATAATCGCTTTTTTCTTCTCGGCATCATGCCACTTTTGCAAAAAATCATCTAAAGAGCGATACTTTTCTCGCACCCGCTGGCGCGTATAATCTTTGAGACTGCCGGTAATCAGCTTGCCTTTTTCATCCATATATTGGATGCGCTCATTTAAGATGGCGACATTCACCCCGTTGACATAATACTTGGCACGCGGCTCTGTGACGATAACCCCGCCGCTGGTCAGACGTGTTTCATCTTGCTTGCCGAAGTCAACTTCTGTGCCATCTTCATCAACTACCGTTTCCCCGTTTTCCATCTCTTCTTCGGGGGTTTCAAATTCGTCATCTTCAGCTAATTCTTTAACCCGAACAGGATCGCCATCGAATTTTTTGTCGGCAAATAAATCGGTGATATTTCTAAAATCCATAATGGTGAAGAAAGTTTTGTCAAATTCTTCGTTAATTCTTGTGCCGCGCCCAATAATTTGCTTAAATTCTGTGGGTGACTTGATATTACTATCCAAAACAATTAATTTGCAGGTCTGCGCATCAATGCCTGTGGTCATCAATTTAGATGTTGTAGCAATCACGGGGTATCTTTCTTCGGGATTGGTGAAATTTTCCAGTTCCCGCTTTCCTTCTTCGTTATCGCCTGTAATTTGCATCACATATTTGCTATTTTGGGCGACTAAATCGCTATTTTCATT
>CAZAWS010000352.1:0-2467 GCA_964488755.1 uncultured Anaerolineaceae bacterium
TATTTACTTTTCGGTCAACACTTTCATCATCTTTTCGTATAAAATCGGTGGGGCGGCGAGGATAGAAATTGGTGGAGAAAGGTATTTTTCTTTACCAATTAGGTCGGTTACTTTTGCGCCTGATTCTTCGGCAATTAGCCCGCCGCCTGCTACATCCCAGGGCTGGAGTGAATGTTCCCAAAACCCTTCAAAGCGACCTGCCGCAACATAGCATAAATCAAGTGCGGCAGAGCCTAATCGGCGAACGCCCTGTGTTAGTTTGGCAAATTTTCCGTAGTCTTCAAGGTTGTCGTTGGTGGTTTCCCACATATCGTAGGGGAAGCCAGTGACGAGGAGACTGCGTCCAAGCTCACGCTCGTTAGATGCTGATATTGGCACTCCGTTCATCGTAGCACCCTGTCCACGTGCGGCAGAGAATAACTCGTCGCGCATAGGGTCGTAAACGGCGGCAAGTTTCAGGTCGCGTTTGTAGGCGTAGGCAATAGAGACGCAAAAAACTGGTATACCGTGTGCGTAATTAACCGTCCCATCTAATGGGTCAATATACCAAATATGGTCGGGGTCTCCCTCTACAACACCACTTTCTTCGGCGAGAATATGATGGTTGGGGAATTTATCTAAAATTTCTTTGAGCAAAAATTCTTCGGCTTGACGGTCGATCTCGGTAACGGGGTCTATCGTGCTTTTGTATTCCACCTGATGTGTTTTTTCATACCCTGCGCGTAAAATTTTGCCAGCATTGCGTGCAAGCATTTCAAGCTCTGTCAAAGTTGGTGTTCTCATTGGTAATTTAGTATTTTCTTAATTTCGTTTAACTCAGCCCTAATTTGGTCTCTGTCTTGCGTAGCTTGTTCAAGAAGTTGCCTAAAAGAGGGGATTTGGTCTTTAGGCAGAGTTTTCAACAAACGTTCTGTACGTGTGATTTGGGTGTTTTTGTGGCGCAATTTGTTTTCAAGACGTTCTCTGTAACCTATATAAAACTCTGCATCTTCAAGGGGTTGCGGGACGGTAGATGGTCCTTGTGTGAGCAATTCTGCAATGGTAAGGAGAAAATCTTCGGTGTCTATGGGTTTTTCAAGAAAGCGTGCGGCACCCAAGCTGAGTGCAAAGGCTTTGTCTTCGGGGGTGGTGTAGGTTGCCGAGAGAAATATGATGGGAATATCATGCGTCTTGATGTCGGTGCGCAATTGTTGTACAAAAGCATAGCCATCCATTATTGGCATGAGAATATCAGTAATAATTAATGCTGGGCGTTCTTTGGCAATCATCTCAAGAGCTTCTTTACCATTTCCGGCAGTAATAACGGGGTAGCCTTTAAAGCGCAAGGTGACGGTAAGTAATTCAAGGATATTGGGTACGTCTTCAACGACTAGGAGAGGTCCATAAGGTATATTCATAGTATTATTGTACTCGTTTTTATTTTTTTAAACCATTAGAAAAAACTTGCGATTTCATAATAAGGGTACCCTGAAAGGGCATTTTTTGTTGAGATAAATTTTCTTTGGTTAAGGCGGGAAAATCTTTGCTCAGAGTAATCAAGAAAGCCCGCCCAATCGCGGAAAGTGGCTTTTCAGAAGACCAAACACATTTCAGTTGACGTTTAAGGATTGTTTCTTGGAGAGGTAGTGCAGCAAGTAAGTTTTGTGAGAGTTCATCTTGAACAGCACAAGCTGGCAGAATAGATACGCCCATTTTACGCATTACAGCACGTTTCATGCTTTCTGGGTCATCAAATTCAAAGGCAATTTGTGGGGTGATGTTGTAATCAGCTAGCAGGCGGTTGACCCAACTACGTGTTTGTCCACCCATTCGGCGGGAGATGAAAGGCACCTCACCAAGAGAACGTATAGAAACGGAATCAAGTTTACTCCACGCGTGATCGGGGGGGACAACGACGAGGAGTTCTGTATCTTTTAGAAGGACAACATTTAAGCTGGGGTCTGTTTTGATCTCCCCTTCTAAAATACCAAGCTCAATAATTCGACTTTTTATATCGATAATTATTTTTGACGTTATATCCGTTTTTAAAGAAAAATTGATCGCTGGATAACGTTGCCGGAAAGCCATCATCCAATCTGGAATTAGGTAAATACTGGCACTGGGTGTTGCGCCCAGATGCAAAATGCCATCTTCGATATTTTCTATATTGGTTGTGGCACTTTCAGCCGCCTGCGTTAGCCAAAGAATTTCTTGGGCATATTCAAGTAGAGTTTTTCCTGCTTGGGTTAATGTTACGCCTCGCTGTTGGCGTTCAAAAAGTGTTGTGCCAAGTTGTTTTTCAAGCGTAGAGATGTGCTGGCTAACTGCTGGTTGGGTTAAATACAAAGATTTGGCGGCTTTACTAAAACTGCCTGAGCGAGCGACTGTGGTAAAAATGCTTAATTTATAAATACTCAACATAAGTATTTCATTATACCAAACATAAGGGATTGGGGGGTGTCCCAAAAGAGCTAAATTTACTAAAATT
>CAZAWS010000353.1:0-2416 GCA_964488755.1 uncultured Anaerolineaceae bacterium
GCAAAAGTATCACCTTGAAATTTTTTTGAACACGGATTATACGAAGAAGGCTTGGGGATTACGGAGAAAAAACAAAAAAGGTTTTTTCTCCGTGCAATCAGTGAAACTCCGTGTTCAAAAAAGGGTGACTTTTGCCATAATGCCTTTAATCCTTCCTACTCAAACGATAAAGCTCATCACCCACTTCTTCCAAATCATAATAATCGGTAATTTGAGGGTGATTGGTCGCAAAATAAATCGGGCGTTCGTCTATATTCGCCTCAATATAATCGAGTGTCGTCTGTCCCAAAGTGGGGAAAACCTCATGAAAATCAATCCCTGTGCGCCCCTGTAAAATATGCGCGGTATAAACGTGCGTATACAACCTATCCCAAATCTCGAAAATAATCGCATCATCTTCCACCTTATTCAAAAGCCGTGTCGACAAACGCACATAACGGGTGGGCGTAAAAGCGTGGATATGTTCTTCTTGAATAAAGGTAGTTGTCCGCTCTTGGATGGCGAGCGTAATATCCGCTTTTGCCTGAATGAGAAGCCCCGCGACGACCGCGACCCCAAGCAGGGTTGCCGTTAAATAAGCATATTTCTGTTCCACAGCGTCAACGCGTTTAAACAAGCGCACCACCCCAGACAGAATTGCGCTCACCCCAACGCCAAGCCAAATATGAACAAGTACAGCCACTGGGCAATAAAACTCCTGATAAACCCCAAACGAAACTGTAATCGCAAACCCCCAAACCAATATAAAGGCGATTAATAAATACAGTGCCTCGGGAACAAAGCTGACAGGTCTTTGAGACCTACCAGCTTTCTCATCTTTTTTAAAGAAAAGCGCAATCGCTCCCACCAAGATTAGTGAAGATGCCCAACGCGGATAAAAATTAACATACTCGCTCAATCTTTCTCGAATCACTTCGGGTGAGGCAGAGAAATAATAAGTCCAAAAACTCTGCGCAGGGAAGATGACAAGCAGACGCTCAATAGGCGTATCAAAATCTTCGGGCGTTAAACCGCGCGTAGATAAATTGGTGATATAGGTAGTATTGTAAATGCTCGAAGGCGGGTTATGCTGATCGAGATAGAAAAAAGCCAAAAGAAACAGAAGCAAGCCCAAGGTCGCGCCCGTCGCGGCACTGATCCAGTCGCGTTTACGGCGCGCTTTGAATATCATATAAATTATAACAGCCGAGGCCGTCATCACAACGGTGCTGTGAATCCCCACGCTCAGCCCACCGAGCAATCCCGCAAAAAAGAGAAAACGCACGTTTTTACGCTCATCCCAAAGAAGGAGAAGCAAGAAAACACTGGCTATCATGCTGGCGGCTGGGGCATAAGTTTCGGCAAAAATTGTGCGCCGCCAAAAAAGTGGATTTACCATCAACCCCACCGCGCCCGCAACGGAGGCAATTTTCCATCCGCCCAATTTACGAATAATGATATATACTTGCCCTACGGCAAATGCACCGAAAAAAGCAGACATAAGATTTACGCGATAGGCGATATTAGAAATAGGAATTAGGGTAAACGCTTTTCCCAAAAAGACAAAGGTTGTATAGCCGCTGGGGTGCGTCATCCCCAAGGTATAAGAGAGTGTTTGGAACTCGGCGGCATCGGCAGTTAATAAGTTAGGCACAAGGGTACGAATATATAGGGCAAAACTTAAAAGAAACAGCAGTACTGCTAAAAGAAGGTCTTTTCGTGAGATGATAATTTTTCTTTTCATGAATTTGAGTATAAACGGGTACGATGTGCGAAGCAAGAGGTATAATAAAGAAATGGTTAGTATTCCCTACACTTAAGGAGAAGGCAATGTATGAACTAAAAGATAATGAAAAAATCACCCCCGTAATGATATATACCGATGACGCACTATATCATGGAAAGCTCATCACGAGAAAAATAGTTCGTGTAAATATCTTTCTCCGCACAGAAGGCGCACCAACATATATGCGTTTACATGAGGCGCAAGTCATTAGCCCAGGTAGCACAACTAGAACAAAAAAATTTGATGAAGTTTTTGTTCCACTAAAAGCAATTGCCTGCTTTCACACAGCACCCAATGTTGAAATTGACTTAGATTATGAGGCTGGTGAAGGAAATCGAAGAATGGTACCTGTGACTGCTATATTAAATTCCTTCTTTCTCAACTGCACAACGCGCATCTCTACTCAAACGGAATTAAGCTCAGCCCTTGATGTAACTCGTATGGAATGGCTTTCTTTATATGATGCAAAAATTACCAACCCCTATTTACCCCAACTAAATATCCAGATCCCCATGTTGATAGCGCGCCCCGAAAGAATAGTACTCGGAATTATGAATTAATCCTAAAACCTATCCCATTCAAAAAAGGAACTCTTCAAATGAATATCACCCTAAAAGTCAATAACAAAACCCACCAAATCACTGCCCCGCC
>CAZAWS010000354.1:0-2413 GCA_964488755.1 uncultured Anaerolineaceae bacterium
GAAGGCATCGCGGTCGTAGGTGACGAATTTGGGAGAGGGGCAGTACACTTTCCCCTATTTTCGTCTCACGTCTTTTTGTGAGGCGCATCAACGAACTCCCCAACCCGCAGGAAGCATGAGCTTCCCCGACGACTTAATCATGGGCATTTCTAATTGACGCCATGTCCCTTTCTAGTTGCTGTTGACAGTTTCTCCGCAGTTTTCATTTTTTATGCTCTCGTAAAACTTAGGTCTGCTCCAACAATCGCCCATTGATATATTTATGCAAAATACTTGAAATAAGTGTTTGGTACGGAATTCCTTCTACCAGAGCTTTTTCTTGTAAGGCTTCTAAATTCTTGGTTGAAATGCGGATATTAACGCGTTTATCTTTCTTAAAAGTCGCCTTTGCATATTGCTGATATTTTAGGCTTTCAGCCTTGTGATTCTCTACCGATTGCCACTCATCAGCCTCATAGCTTTCTAAAAGATCTTTTTCTTCTTCTGTTAAATTCAATTTGTTTTTAGTCATCGCTACACCTACGTTTTGCCTAGATATTTTTTCGTTGCCTTTCGGCTGGGGATGATTGTCTTTAAAAATACTTCCTTTTCGTTCTCCACAAAAGGAATCAAATAAGCATAATTATCAATATCAACAATGAATATTTTCTGCCCCGAATATCTTTCTTGATTAGGATGTTCTATAGTATCAAGAATTAATCCTTTTTTGATATAAAACACAACTTTCTCGAAAGAAATATCACGCTCTTCTTGTAGCTTTTTGTTTTTTTCTATGTTCCACGAAAAGTATTTCATATTGCGTTTATATCACAATGTGTGCGTTTCGGCAACAGTCGAATTCTTAATAAAAAAACTGCGGATTTGAATTTCTCCGCAGTTTTCATTTTTTATGCTCTAGCAAAACTGAACTTTCTCAGCATCTCACTCCAATTTTTTCTCAGAATTGCGATCTCACTTATTTATTTTGTCTCGCCTGCACTTTGGAGTACTTGCTCATAAAGTTCATCGCTCATACGGAAACCAGCATAGATTAAATCACCAAGTAATGGTTTAAGAGTTTTCTCTTCTACTTGCTCGTAAAATAACTATTTCTCTTTCTTCTCCCACCCAACCACAAAAATCGCGCCCAATAATCCCGCCAACCAAGAAAAATAATGCCAGATAATGCGTTGCCAAGATGAGGTATTCAAGCGATAAAAAATTTTTGCAATAAAAGTTCGCCTCCAAAGTGCGCCGCCTAACCGACTGCGCAATAATCTCTCACCATACCCCCGAAAACTAAAATCATCTTTCTCGAAGGCACGCAAAATCTCCTCTGCCGCAATGCGCCCATAACCTAATGCGGGGCTGATTCCTTCACCGAGAAGCGCATCCACGCCAAGCGCATCCCCCACAAGAATCACACGCGGAGCAGAGGCTTGATTCCCCGCATCATACCAACGGATGGGGTGCCCTTTTAGTTCGTAATCATCTAAATCATATCCACTTTCTGCCATTTCTTCAGCAAGAATTTGACGCAAAGGAACGCGCTCTTTCCGCTTCACGATATTGCTGTCATAAATTCCCCAACATCGCATTGGCTCTCCATCAATCTTTGCTGGGAAATCCCAAAGATACCCCGAGATTCCATTCGGGACGGGATGAAAATCGAAGGATGCCACAGATAGCCCTCCCCTTGCGGGGGAGGGTTGGGTGGGGGTAGCTTGGGATGTGGCGCGGACAGGTGTAATCACCTCCAACGCCCTCCCCACGTGCGGACGCTTGCTTTTTGCCACCGAAGCGCGAACTTTGCTGTTAGAGCCATCCGCCCCAACAACCACTTTCGCGTGAAACTCCCCTTCATTGGTTTTTACGAGGGCGTAATCGTCAAAGCTCTCAACTTTTATAACCGTAGTTTCTTCTTGAATTTCTATGTCCCGCTCTTTAACTTTATTTGCCAGCCACGCATCAAATTCATTGCGGCGCACAGTACGAAAAATAGGCTTTTTATTAAAAAAACGCGCCACCAAACCGCGCCCCTTATAATTAAATAATGCTCTATCCACATCTACATGAGGGACTTCACATAAATCAAGTCCAAGTTTCGCAAGAACTCTCTCCCCCTCTACTAGAATCCCCCCCGCACAAAGTTTTGGGCGAGGGTGGCGTGCTTTTTCTAAAATAAGAATAGATTTCTCTTGAACTTTAGCAAAATGGTCAAAATGCAGAGCCGTAGACAGCCCCGAGGGTCCCGCTCCCACAATGATAATATCGTAGTGTTTTTTCATCACGAGATTGTACTTGAAAAATAAAGACAAAAAGCAACTTCTTTGGCAAAGTTTTTTTGTCTAATTCCTCACCCACGATTGCCCCGTCAGCGAGTCAGCGAGATTGAAATCTCTGCTTAAACGAAAAGTCCGTTTTAAACGGACTT
>CAZAWS010000355.1:0-2400 GCA_964488755.1 uncultured Anaerolineaceae bacterium
CCTTTTCTCTGAGAAGTTTTGCCTTGATGTGCGAAGGATCATAAACGTATTGCGTATTCATATTGCATAAAAAAATCACGAAATATGAAATAATTTTTCGTGAGCGTTCAGCCATATTAAAATTATGCCTTAAGTTTTCAACGCGAATGCCGCTACGCTATACGCGAATGAGCGAATGACGTGAAATTTTACTGAAAACTCAGTATAACTTTGTTTATTCTTTACCGCGAAGAAGCGAAGAGCGCAAAGAAAAACTTTAAAATATAAAAAAAATAAAGGCAAGAATGAGGCTTTGTAGTATTTGTTCTCTTTGTCTTTTTATCTTAAAAACTTCGCGTTCCTCGTAGCTTCGCGGTGAAAACAGGGTATTCTCATATTTCAAGACTTTTACAGAGTTTTCAGTAGAATTATGAATTTTAAGAAAAAATTAAACTCAAAGGTCTCGAAGGCTCACGAAGGAAAAGCTTTGGGGTTTGTTTTTAGCTTTGTGATACTTGATGTCCTTCGTGTTCAGAAAAAAGGAGCTTTTCCAACCTTGAAATTATACAGAAAAGAATGGTTACAGAGGGGCATTTCTCTTGTCAAGCCATGAGGCGTCGAGCTGGAAAATAACGCTAATCTGTCGCCCTTGCGACCTCGTCTTCGGCGAAGATAACTTCTTTTTTCCCCGTTAGCATATCGGTTATTTTATTGGCGACTAAGTTCAAATGCCCGGGGTGGGCAACATAATCTAAATCATCGGCGGGGACGGTGAGTACGGGGCAAAGGGTGAAATCGGCAATCCATGATTCGTAGAGGTCGTTTAGCCCAGCCAAATAATCGGGTGCAATCTCGCGCTCATAATCACGACCGCGTGATTCTATCCGCTTTAATAATGTAGGGACAGACGCACGCAAATAGATGACCAAATCGGGGGGCGGGAGAAAGCCTATCACGGTTTCATAGAGTTCTCTGTAGGTCTGATAATCGCGTTCTTTTATATGCCCTTGTTTGGCTAGGTTTTGGGCAAAAACTTCGGCATCTTCATAGACGCTACGATCTTGAATTACAGAGGTGGGATGTTTTGCTAAATCGTGATGGCTACGTAAGCGGTGCGATAAAAAGAATACCTGTGAGTGAAAAGACCAGGCGGGCATATTATCGTAAAAATCGGCAAGGTAGGGATTTTCGGCAACGGGTTCGTAGAAGGGTTCCCAGCCTAGTTTTTCGCAAAGCATTTCAACGAGTGTAGATTTTCCTACGCCGATATTACCGGCGACTGCAACGAATTTTTTCATAGTTTAGCCTCAACAGTAGACACTCGGTTTTTTCTTTGCACGCATGTTCTTAAATAATAGACTCTATCGGAATTAAAAACCGACTTGAAATCCTTAGGGTTTTTAACCGCCAATCTCCACTAATCCTCACTAATTTTTTATTTTTTAGCGAAGATTTGCGAGGATTAGCGGTTGAGAATCTTGTTCCCGATAGAGTCTAATAATAAAAAACGCTTCCATTTAAAAGATAAAAACCGAGTGTCTTGATAGATTTAAGGGCACTCCCTTTCTTTTCAGAAAAATGCCCATTAAGGGTACGCAAGTCAAAGGTCACGCGCGGGGCGTTATTTTTTAATCCGATAAAAGAAAACCGCCAAAATGCGATAAGGGCATTGAGGCGGTCTTTTATCCTAGTCCCAAAAAGAAATTATTTTGCTAGTTCTTCTTCTACGATACTTTGGAAAACAGCTAGGGGTTGTGCGCCAATCACTGCTCTCCCATTAACATAAAAAGTGGGGGTCGATTGCACGCCAATGCTCATGGCATAATCCATATCGTTTTTGACAAACTCTGTATATTTGCCCGAAACGAGACATTCTCTAAAGGTATCGGCATCGAGTTCTAGTTGCGCTGCATATTCGTGCAATGCAGCTTCTCGTAACCCAAGCTCTCTTTCAAAAAGTTTTTCGTGATAATCCCAATAAGAATCTTGATCGCCCGCACACAAGACAGATTCGGCGGCAAGGTAGGCGTTTGCATGCAAGCCTACAAGGGGGAAATTGCGATAAACGAGCCGAATTTGGTCGGGATATTCTTCAAGTAAGGGCTTATAAACTTCGTTGTGCCATTTTGTGCAGAAGGGACATTCAAAATCACTAAATTCAACAATGACAATGGGCGCATCTTCAGGTCCTTGGCTGGGATATCCTTCTGTTAGAATATCCATATTTTCGGCAGGTGCCTGCTGTGGTGCTTCGGCGGCAGGGGGAGCTACTTGAACCTGAGTTGGCGCATCAGCAGAATTACTTCCCCAGATAAAATAGCCGACCAAAATACCAAATGCAAATGCCATAACAGCCGTAAGAGCACTGAATTGGCTACGCTTTACTGTAGCGAGTTTCTTTTCTTTTTTTGTAGTTTTTTT
>CAZAWS010000356.1:0-2399 GCA_964488755.1 uncultured Anaerolineaceae bacterium
ATCTGGCTATTTTGAGCGCATCTAAAGTCTAAAGTCTGTAGTCTGAACGCTTACAAATGAGTTTCACAAACTAGCTTTTATCTTATTTTGCGTGACTTAGCGAATGCTTACCCCTCATCGTACTTAGCAAGCCACGCTTGCGCCTCTTGCGCTTTCTTTTTAGGCACAAAAACTTGCACTTCAGCAAGTTTCCCAAAGCTGGTGGGAATTATTTCCCCAACGCCTTCTTGCACCAACTCAGCGGGGATTTCGATAGCTTCTAAAGCGGCTTTCATCATTTCCGCCTCAACGCGATCATAAACTTTTACAAGCAGTTCCCAGGTCATTTCGGTCATTTTAAATCTCCCAAAAAACAATAAATAGAATGGTGAAAAGTGTGCTTACGCCCAATTGTCTAAAGCCTACCGCCTTCGGCTTTGCATTAATATCAGGATTAAACACCCACCATAGAGTCTCCCCAAATTGCAAAAGGTAGGGGATAAAGATAAAACGCGGCAATAAACCGATTATGCCAAGCACAAGACTTAGCGCAAAATTGAAGGATGTGTACATCAACGCGCGTTTCCCCAACTGGATTTTCTCGGCACGCGCGGGAATTTGGGCTTGCGTGCGGTGATTGAGCCGCATATATGCGTGAATGATGGATGCCGCCGATTGAAACCAAACCAATACCCAGAGCACCCACCCCACAGCAGAATAGCCAGTGTTAGCCACCCATAAAGCCGCTGGCGCGGCAAGAGCGAGTGCTCCGCTGGCAACAACTTCTAACCCCGCTTGTTTTCGCTCATCTCTATTGCTAACCAGATATAAATGCCATGCAAAAATTAGCATACCGGGGATAGCGAGATAAAGCACATAGGCAAAGCCGCGTAGCGTAAGCCCAATGAGCATCACCAGCGCAATAGAGCCATATATCGAAAACCAAAAGCGAGCCGCCGGTAAATCTGTGCGTGGACGTCTCCCCGCGTAAGCCTTCACCAAAACCGTTACGGGTTGACGGACAAAGAATGCCGCCAACGCCGCAATAATCAGGTAAATAGATACGACAGAAAAGCTCTCCCCCGCAAAGAATCCAATAAAAAGAGGCATTAGAATAAAAACCCACGAGCCATGATCTTGTGGCAATGCTATAAATTTACGAAAGTATTTTTTCTTGAAATTTTCCATAATGCGAATTATACCTCTTTGACGAAGATGTGAAGATAAGTGAAAAAGCAGGTAATGGTAAATTTTGACTGATATGAAAATATATATTTCGCATTTCCCCCTTTCCCTTCAACAGACTCAGGATAATTTCTCCCCCTTCGGGGGAGATGACCGAAGGACAGAGGGAGCAAGCGTCAGTCAATTTTAGCCACTACCAAAAATCAAAACACCAAAACGGGCAAGTGCTCAGGTAAGTTTTCTTTAAAATCGTGAATCTTTGAAATGCTTTCAAAGGCTGATAAGTTGGCACCTCCTTCTTTTGGCGAAAGCAAGCCGAAATCACGCGTGTTCCGCTCCTGCTCTTTTATAGCAAAATGCTTAGGGTGTGGAATAATGCAAAAAAGCGTGCAGCTCTTTCGGGCAAAGCATCCCGCTATATCTCTATGCTATAATAAGGGATTAGACGAAAGAAGCTAACCTGATGAGGATATCTATGGAAAACGAAGAAGTTGCCAAAGAAGATGAAGAAAAATTTGAAGACGAAGAAAAACTTGAAGAGGGGGATTGGATCGTCCACAAACAGCACGGCGTTGGGCGAGTCGAGGCTATCGAGGCGAAATCTATAGGTGGAGAAGAGACGAAATATTTTCGCGTTAAGGTCAGTAGTGGCGTTTATTGGTTGCCTATTGCGAAAGCACCAGATTATATTCGTGCAGTTTCTACTCGTTACCGAATTCGGATGGTGCTTAAATCTATACGCGATCTACCCAAGGACTTGCCCGATAACTACAAAGCTAGAAACCAATATGTTGAAGATAAGTTAGCAGGGGCTGAGATTCAATTAAAAGGGGAATTGCTTCGGGATTTACACGCGAGGGGACCCAATGAAGACGTAAACCTGACTGTTATTGACGGCAGACAGCTAGATATGCTACGCGAGCAATTTTTGCGCGAGATGATGGTTGTTTTAGATATAGATATGGATAAAGCCGAAGAGAAGCTCGACAAAGCTTTAAAAAAGAGCGTAGACCAAATGAAAGAGAATAAAAAGGATGAAAAGAAAGAGGAGAAGGAAAAGAAGGAAGAGCTAGAAGCGTTTGATGACGATGATTTTTTTGAAGACTAAATTTACGAACGCATAATTTACAAAAAAAGCACCTACGGGTGCTTTTTTTCTTGGCTCTTTAGCCGCAACTTCTTTACTTATACATCTTTAGAAGAAACTGCGTCAGACAGAAAAGCTTACCCCAGAT
>CAZAWS010000357.1:0-2359 GCA_964488755.1 uncultured Anaerolineaceae bacterium
ACAAAAAGCCTTCCGAAGTTTTGAAAACTTCGGAAGGCTGATTTTACTAATAACTAATCCCAGATTTACTGATTCTCGTAATCTTCCGGCAACCAGCAACAAAGAATCAAATCCTTTGCCGCTTTTACCTCATCTAATCTGCCGAAGGGAGTCTTTTGTGGCGCGGCGTGGAGCAGTTCTGGCTCTTCGTGCGCTTCTTTGGCAATTTTTAGCATCGCATCAATGAAAGAATCGAGGGTGTCTTTATTTTCTGTTTCGGTGGGTTCAATCATCAGGGCTTCGTGGACAATCAGCGGGAAGTAGTTTGTCGGGGGATGGAAGCCATAATCCATGAGACGTTTTGCTACATCCAGTGCGTGGATATCGGGAGCGTCTTTCCAGCGTCCTTCGGCGACAAATTCGTGCATGCAGATTCTGTCATAGGGGACGTGGTAGGTATCGCGTAATTTTGCGAGAATATAGTTAGCGTTCAACACCGCGTGTTCAGACACATCTTTTAGCCCATCTGCGCCGTGCATGGCGATATAGGTGAAAGCCCGCACGATAATGCCAAAATGACCGTGAAAGGCTTTCACGCGCCCAATTGTTTTGCTAGGGTCTACGAACCCGTAGAGCGGTGGTAATTCGTCTTCGTGATGATGGTGGTCATGTTCATCGTCTGTTTCAACGTAGAACATTTCTTCGTGACCATCGTCTATAATTGCTACTATTGGTGCGGGGAGAAAATCGGCTAGTTTGGCAACAACACCAACGGGACCAGAACCTGGACCCCCACCGCCATGTGGCGTGGAGAAGGTTTTGTGGAGGTTATAGTGCATCACGTCGAATCCGAGATCTGCCATTTTAGCGATACCGAGCAAGGCGTTCATATTCGCGCCGTCTCCGTACATCAATCCGCCCGCTTCGTGGACAATTTTACAAATTTCTTCGACATTTTCATCAAAGAGACCAAGCGTATTCGGGTTGGTGAGCATCATCCCAATTAGGGTGTCATCTGCTTCAGCGCGGAGGGCTTCGAGATCGACGTTGCCATCTTCATCAGAAGGGATTTGGACAACTTTCAACCCGCTCATTGCTGATGTAGCGGGATTGGTGCCATGCGCCGAGTCGGGGATGAGCATTTTATTACGTTGTGTTTCACCGATATCTTTTTGGTAGTTTCGCATGATGAGCACGCCAGTTAATTCACCGTGTGCGCCAGCGGCGGGCTGCAAGGTCATTGCGTCAAATCCACTAATTTCTTTGAGCCATTCTTGCATTTGATACATGAGCACTAACGCGCCTTGCGTGGTTTCTATCGGTTGAAGCGGATGTACGTTTGTAAATCCGGATAGGCGCGCCATATCTTCGTTTACTTTGGGGTTGTATTTCATTGTGCATGAGCCAAGCGGATAAAATCCGCTGTCCACGCTGTAGTTGAAGGTAGAGAGCTTTACAAAATGGCGTATCACGTCCGCTTCGGAGAGCTCGGGGAGGGGCAACTCAGCCCGAAGCAGAGAATCAGGCAAGTTGGCACGCGGCACGTCCGGGTCAGGAAAGGTCACGCCAATCCGCCCGGGGGCAGAAAGTTCATATACTGTTGGTTCAACGATTTTCGGAGCAGTATCCAGTTGAAGTCCTGCACTGAGCTTAGTTGAAGTGTCCATCATCCCACCTCCGCTAAAAGGTCTGTAAAAACATCAATTTCTTCTTTTGAGTTCATTTCGGTCACGGCAATTAACATTCTGTTTTCGCCTAAATCGTAGCCACCCAGAATGCCGTTTTCTAGTAAACGAGCGTTAATTTTTGCCACTGGTAAGGGGCAATTAACCACAAATTCGTGGAAAAAAGGCGTATCGTAGGCAAGTGAAAAACCATCAATTTCGGCGATTTTTTCTGCGGCATAATGCGCTTTATGATAGCAAAGTTCGGCGACTTTCTTCATACCGCTTTGCCCCAAAAGGCTCATATAAACGCCCGCGGCGAGGGTTAAAAGTCCCTGATTCGAGCAGATATTAGATGTGGCGCGCTCACGTTTGATATGTTGTTCGCGGGGGGTGAGGGTGAGCACAAAGCCACGCTGACCGCGGGTATCTACACTCTCGCCGACCAACCTGCCCGCCATTTTTCTCACAAATTTGTCACGGGTGCTGAAGAAACCGAGATAGGGACCGCCGAAGTTCATCGAGATTCCCAAGGGCTGTCCTTCGCCCACGACTATATCTGCGCCCATTTGTCCGGGCGTTTTCAATATGCCAAGTGCGGTGGGATTGGCGACCACGCAGAGGAGAGCTTTGGCTTCATGTGCCGCGTCTGCCAGTTTTGTAAAGTCGAAAATGCGACCGTAAAAATCGGGATATTGGACGACAACCAGCGCGGT
>CAZAWS010000358.1:0-2347 GCA_964488755.1 uncultured Anaerolineaceae bacterium
TTTTGAGTTTGGTGGGGTTGGTGGTTGTGGGGAAGAAGAAGTAGGGCTTTGTTGAGGGGAAAGATGAAAGAAAACTCCCCCGTTCGTTTGAGCGGAGGAGTTTTTGTTAGATGCTAGATATTCGTTTTCGCATAACGTGGGAAGCAGTATATATTTCTCACCTTACTCTTGTAGAGTTTTAAACAATTTCAGAAGTATTCTTATTCGTATAATTTAGAGCAACAGCAATTTCTTTTGCTCTCAGTTCAGCGTCTTCATAACCATCGTAATTTTGACACACGCAAATTTCTCGTTGTTCATATTGGTCAAAAACAACAAAAGTATTTCTATCAAATTGATATGTAGCGTATCTTTGCATCAAAACATCCTTTCGATTAAGGCAGTTTCTGACATTTTACTATGTAGCTTTGCTACATCAGCGTAATTTAAAAACTTCACATGTTTTTGAATAGGACGAAAAGCTGCTAGAGAAAGCTTGTCTACAAATTCTCTTTGTCTATGTTGATCAGCAACAATATAAAGTTTTGCTCTAAAATCTTGTAATTCTACAAACTTCAATAATGAGCGATGAATTCCTGTAGAATGTTCAACTTCAAAAAAAGAAGAAGGGTAACGTCTTTCATTGAACCAAGTTACATCAATGGTAATTGCTTGCCGCAAAACTTCTTTGTATGTAAATTGATAAAATTGAGATAATGTTGCTGTTTCGCTTAACTTCTTTTGACCAAAAGGTTTATTTTTATCTTGAGCAGGCACGAAGGTTTGAAATCCTTTCAAATTACCAATTTCGGTAACCAAGCCCTGATAAAAGGAATGAGTATATTCTCTCGCTTTTGGTTCAGACTTTTCTTCTGAGAATTTAGCCATCACTTTCTCTCTCTCAGATTCTAATGCCCAAAGTCCAGGATGAATTTTAAATATCTCTTTACGAACTTGAACAATACGCCGAATACTAGCAAAAGGTGTTTTTGTTTTCCATTCACAATCTGGGATTTCTAAAGCATCTTGATATAACTGACCAAGAGTAGCGTACCCACCATTTTGTTTTAATGCTTCAATCACTGCTTCATATTGTTTCATATTTCATCCCTTGCCTGTAGTCTTCATTCCATTCACGTTCTAGCTTATCACTTTGACTTTCCCACTGAATTCCATTTATTCTAACATCTACCCAACAATCGTCACAAATCTCAACTAAATCTGTTGAGCCTTCTTCACAACAAACTCTTTTTTTACAACGCTCACAAATCCAGAGTTCGCCGCTACATTGGGTGTGATTTTTACTTTGACAGCCAAGAATACGGTCTGTTTTTTGAAAATATATCTTCTTCATTGGCGCAAGAAAGAATGTATGTAAATTATAGTCAGGGTCACATAGTAGAGAACGCAACTTGTATTTTGCATTAAGCTTGATATGAGTAATGCTCATTGTTTCCATTCCTTTGATTACATCATAAATGCCTCCAGTGAAACACAAAAAAGCACCTAAACGTGAAGGCTGAAAGCGAATTATACAGGATCAAATTATCAACAGGAAGGGTGATTTTGAGCGAATTACTGGGTAAATTTTTTCATCCCCGTGACCGCATGGACGTAAACGTCCACGCTCATGGCTAAAGCCCGCTCAAGCGGACTCTGTGTCTCAGAATACAATAATTTAGTGGCTCAAATCCAGTTCGGTTACAACTTCTCATCTTTTCCTATTCTTATTCTGTTTCTGTTTCGGACCCCATGACTTTATTGCAGTAGCACAGATGTTTGTCAATGGCTCTCCAATTGCTTCTTTGTAATTAAATCCAAGTAATTGCATTGATTTAAGAGTGTCAACACTTATTAAATTTTTGATTTGATCCAAGATTTCGGTATCAATTTCAGGACTCATCGTTTGTAAAATTTCCAAAATTGTTTCAACTGTTCTATGTAAGTGTAAAATATCATCATCGCTTATTTGGTATCGCTCAATTTCGCTTTTGTACACTTGAGCTATACGAACAGCTTCTTCACGTTCTGAAAGCAATTCATTAACTATTTCATCGTATTTGTTTTTTACTTCTTCTACGTTTTTTTCAAGCTTAATAGATTTTATTTTTGTATTGACAGAAGAAACGGTACCTTTAACAGCTAATACTGTAAGACTAGCTGCTAAATCAGCCAAATTCTTTGCTACTACATCATCCATTGTAACTCCTTTATACTGCACATTTTTCTATTGCCAATCATCATTAACATAAAACTATTTATCCTACTACATAACCAATTTTACCATCGTCCCTCGCCATGGAGCGGTTTTCGTTTCTATGCCCGCATGGACGTAAACGTCCACGCTCATAGCTGAAAAAAGAAATCC
>CAZAWS010000359.1:0-2344 GCA_964488755.1 uncultured Anaerolineaceae bacterium
CCAACAACTCTTTAGTGCTCCCGAAAGGTGAATCTTGATATAAAAGATATTGCTGAAGGTTTAGATTCCTATGAGATAGTAAACGCGGGTTAGACAGATTTACACTGGTCTTTTAAATACTTTTTTTATCCACAAAAATCTGCTTGATCCATAAAATCCGCGTTCTGTTCTTTTGCCCCAATAAACGCATCTCAAAGAATTCAAAAACTAGCGATAAAAGGAAAGAGACCAAATGCAAGCATTTGGTCTCTTTTTTGTCACTGAAAAATATTTTCTATGTGTTTGGCAGGGGCGTTTGTGCTACTCTGAGCAATAAACGCAGGGCTTCATTAACCGCATCATCAGTTGGGAATGCTTTTGCTAAATCAGGAGCAAGGATAATGATATTTTTTCCCGCTCTGCGCTCAGGCGAAAAACGCCCTCTAGGAAGAATCGTCATTTTTGAAAAATCGTATTCATCCTTTAGTTCAGAACTATCGTTATCAGTATTCTGTTTCTTAATAAAATCTTTTTTTATTTTTAGTCACCTTTCTCGCGCTAATAATACGGATTTTATTTCCACGTTCTGTGTGCGCTACAATCAAAAGTTGTCTTTTATCGGATAGCCCAATATACCGTTCTTCATAGAGTGAGTGGTCTTTGTCCAAAGCAGTGATAAGTAATGGGTCACGAAAAACGGAACTGGCTTCTTTGAAAGTCAATATCATGTTTTTTACGATTCGATTTTGCTTTTTCTTTATTCCACTCAAAACGAGTTTTCATAGGTTTCTTTCCTGAGTAAAATTATAGCATTAAATCCATCTCATTTCGTTTGGTTTAATTCCATCGCAAAAAGTTAAAGTTTTAAGTTTAGAAGAGGCAAGAAGAAAATTTGGATGTTAGAATATAGGAGAAGTTCGTTCTCTGTAATCGTATGGTAGGTTCTCTGTATGCTCCGCAAAATCCGCATTCCATTCTTTTATTAAGGTCTACACCAAAAACACAAGGACTAATAAATGCTCAACGCAAAAGACCAACACATTCAACTAGGTAGCAAATGAGCAAAATCGCTATCATCGGCGCAGGTCCTGCGGGGCTAATGGTTGCTGAAACCTTACTTAAAGCTGGGATACAAGTCGATATTTACGATTCCATGCCCTCTGCCGGGCGCAAATTTCTCCTTGCGGGCAAGGGTGGGCTAAATCTCACGCATAGCGAAAGCTACGAAAAATTTACTTCTCGCTATGGTGAAAAAAGCGATATTCTCAAACCTTATTTAGATAACTTCACCCCAGACGATTTACGGGAATGGGCAAAAGAATTGGGGATTGAAACATTCATCGGCTCATCTGGACGCGTCTTCCCGGAGGGAATGGGCGCAGTACCGCTCTTGGATGCGTGGCTAGCGCGTTTAGTCAGCTTGGGTGCCGTCTTCCACTTTCGACATCGTTGGTTAGGCTGGGATGCAGATAACGCGCTTCGCTTCAGCACACCTGCTGGAGAGATTTTGGCGGCAGCTGATGGGGTCGCACTCGCGTTGGGGGGCGGGAGCAAGCCAAAAACAGGGTCGGACGCGGCATGGGTTCCCATCCTAAAAACGCGCGGCGTAGAGGTCAATCCCCTCAAGCCATCCAACTGCGGATTCGATATCCGCTGGTCTGAACATATCAAAAAAGGCTTTGCGGGCAGTCCCATCAAAACCCTTACTTTATCTTTTGGTGGAAAATCAAAAAAGGGTGAATTTGTACTTACCGAAAATGGCGTAGAAGGGAGCCTAATTTACGCATTTTCTGCTGAAATACGAAATGAAATTGAAGCAAAAAGAAGTGCCGAAATACGGCTCGATTTACTCCCCGACACTTCGGCAGATAAATTGCTCAAATCACTTTCATCGGGACGTGGTTCACGCTCAATGTCCAGTTTTCTCAAGAAGCGGACGGGGCTAAAGGGCGCAAAAGCCAACTTGATTTGGGAAGTTTTGCCGCGTGAAAAATGGAATGACCCCGCCAAGGTGAGCGCAATAATAAAATCTTTACCGCTCAATTTGATTGCGCCACGTCCCATAGAAGAGGCAATCAGTAGCGCAGGCGGCGTGAGCTTTGATGCGCTAGACGAAAATTTAATGCTGCGCAATTTACCCGGCGTTTTTTGCGCTGGCGAAATGCTCGATTGGGAAGCACCCACAGGTGGCTATTTGCTCACGGCTTGCTTTGCAACTGGGCGCGCGGTCGGCAACGGGATATTGGCGTGGCTCTAATTTGCTCATTTTCACACAAGTATACCAACGGATCGTGGGGATGCTACACCCTGCCCTCACCCCTTCGATAAACTCAGGACAACGCCTGACCTTTCGCTACGCTCAGGT
>CAZAWS010000360.1:0-2332 GCA_964488755.1 uncultured Anaerolineaceae bacterium
ACACCAAGCACCGCCGAGTTATCTAAATCGCCCATGCCCATTTCTAGCATGGCACTGAAGAGTTGGGTATTTGCGGCTGTGCCGGGGACAGGAACACCATATTCGCGCGCGGTGTCCAGCACAATATTCAAATCTTTTGCCTGCATATAGGCTTTGAAGCCGGGTTCTCGGTTGCCATCGAAGAGACGTGGAGGCTTTACATCCAACGCCCAGCATTGCGCCGCGCCGCCCTTGATTGCCTGCACAACTTTTTGCGGATCAGCACCCGCTTTTTGGGCAACGATGAGCAATTCTGCCATCCCGACCATTTGCGCGGCGACCATAATCTGGTTGCAGACTTTTGCAATTTGACCCGCGCCCGCATCGCCGACGAGCGTGATGCTCTTGCCCATCGCTTCGAGGACGGGCATGGCTTTTTCTAATGCGGCTTCCTCTCCGCCGAGCATGATGGTGAGTGTGCCGTTAATCGCGCCGATGTCTCCGCCGCTGACAGGAGCATCGAGGGCAGAAACGCCTTTTTCTGCCAAGCCCGCGGCTATTTTGCGTGCAGTGGCTGGCAAAATTGTCGAGTTGTCGACGAAAATCAGCCCTTCATGTGCGCCTTCGATGATGCCATCTTTGCCGAGTGCGACCATCTCCACGTCTGGCGAGTCGGGCAGGTTGGTCAGCACGATGTCTACGCTCGCGGCAACCTCAGCAGGTGTCCACGCGGCAGTCGCGCCTTCCGCCACCAACGCGTCCACAGCGGGTCTGCTCCGATTATGCACCACCAGCGGAAATCCCGCCTTGAGTATGTTGCGTGCCATCGGCGCACCCATCAATCCTAATCCAATATATCCAACTTTTAACATAATATCTCCTTTTGAGCCCTGACAAGTTTTAAAAACCTTTCAAGTTTTATATGGGCAAATTATAACTTGTTTTTTCTGGTAAAATACTGAATAAATGTTCTAAGGAGCGAAGATGGCAATTGATTTTCAGCAAATTTACGAGCAAATTCAGGCGATTGGTGAAAACGCGCAAGAACGAAAAGAAAAATTGGACGATTTGCGTAAATACGCCCGACATCTTTTCAATGAAAATGCAGATAATTTGGACGGATTGAGGGAAAAACTGGATTCCGCTCTCAAGCAGGATGCCAACATCCGCTGCGCTGTGCCGCTGAACGAGCATCTCGATACGCGCGTGCGGACACCTGATCTCGCTATGGACGCGACGTTAATCGCCGCAGACGGCTCGCAGGTCGTGCCAGACCGACACGCCGCGGTGCAATTTGGCTTGGTGAACGTGGGCGCGATCGTGATGCAACTCAACTCTGGCAAAACCCCCGACATTTACACCGACAGTCAACTTTTCTTTGGAGACGAACTAATTACCGAATACGGCACAACCCTCAGCGAAGGGACAATCGCCCTGCGCCGAGATTTAGCCGAGCGCACCAAATTAGCAGAGTTGGCAAAAGATTATCCTGCCCCCGTGATTACTTTTACAGATGGACCCATCGAATTATGGGGAAATAAAGACCCCAATAACGCCAAAACCTATGAAGCCAGCATGGAAAAATATCTGGGCGCGCTCTCACGTTTGCAAGAAAACGATGTGGTCACAGCGGGATATGTTGACAAACCCGGCTCAAATTATGTTGTGCGATTGCTAGAGATTATGATTGCCCCCGCCGATAAATTAGGCGAGTTACGCGCCTATCATCCCCTTTTGGGCGTGAGCGATTTGTGGCTTTTTGGTGAGAGTGCCAGTCCACTTTTGAAGTCTGGAGAACGCTCGGCGGTTTTTGAGTTGCAATCAAAAGCGAAGATGCACTATAAAGGCGTTTTGGGATTGCACTTCTTCTACCTAAATGTTGGCACGAAAGGGCATCCCTACCCCGTGCGCGTCGAAATCCCGAAATGGGTTGCGGATGATGAAGAAAAGCTGAACAATCTCCACGCGGCGTTGATAGAACAAAGTCGCATTTTGGGGAATAAACCTTATCCTTATTTATTGCATCGCTCGCATGAAGTTGCGGTGGTTTCTTTTGACGAGAAACGCCAAGTCGAGCAGATGTTGACGCTGGAGTTGCGGCGAAATAATGGCGAGATTGGGGAGCAGTCAGGGAAACAGTCTACGAAGGAAGTATCAAACCACTAACCTCGCTAATTATCACGAATATTTTTAGTGTAGATTAGCGGTTAAAAAATGGAGCAATTATGCAATCAAAAGACTCAATAGAAATCGGACGTTTACTCCGCTCTGGCACGACCGGCTTTGTGGCGGGATGCAGTGTCTCGCAACTGGATGCGCCTGTCTTTGGCGGGCTAGTCCGCGCCCCGCTGGG
>CAZAWS010000361.1:0-2319 GCA_964488755.1 uncultured Anaerolineaceae bacterium
TTATGTTTTCAACATAAGGTAGTTAGTAGCAATCACGTCAATTCACGTTGAACCTAAATAAATAACTCCCTATGCGAATACTCTCTGTAGACCCCGGACAAAAAAATATCGGCATTGCTCTTAGCGACGAACTAGGCATCTCTGCTAATCCGCTAACGATTATCAAGCACGTTCAGCGCGAAAAAGACGCGGCAGAAATCGCTAAAATTGCCCTTGAGAAAAAAGCTGAGTTGATTATTGTCGGTCAATCTCTCGATGAAGATGGCAAGCCAACCTTCGAGGGCAGACGTTCGGCACGTTTTGCAAAAGCCTTGCGTGCGAAAACAGATATTCCCGTCAAACTCTGGGATGAATCTTATAGCACCCAAGATGCGCGCCAAACGGCTATCAATATGGGTGTTTCACGCAAAAAAAGACGCGGGCATCTAGACGATATTGCCGCAGCGGTCATTTTGCAATCCTATTTAGATTCACACAGAAATTAAGGCGATTCCTGAATTTGATTTCTCCGTTTCTGTATTGCGCAAAACGTATTGCGTAAGGAAAAACATGACGAAATACGCAATACAAAATATGTGTTTCGGATAACTGTTTTTCGTGAATCGCCTAAAACCAACACACCCCTACCCCTTATGCGCCGTTTTTTTCTAGCCATTACCCTCTTAATCCTAATTCTAGGCATCACCGCACTTTTTGCCATCCCCGCGCTTGCCACATATCAATATGGTAATCCGTCTTCCGCACTAAATGGCATCCAGCGTTTTCGATACGCGCTCAAAATCCTTCAACATAACACAACAATCAAGCAAGCGGCTAATCCTTACGGCGCGGAGCAAAACTTTGAACTCGTAGACGGCGAATCGCCCTACCAAATCGCCGAGCGTCTTGAAAGCCAAAAGCTCATTTCAGATGCCGAAGCCTTCATCACCCTTCTCGTCTACACAGGCATGGATACCAGCTTACTTCCCGGCACCTATAAACTCAGCCCTTCCCTCTCCATGCAAAGCATCGCGGGGATGTTGCAAGATGCGCGCACCAGCCAAATTCTCTTTGTCGTTCTCCCCGGTTGGCGGATGGAAGAAGTTGCCGAATCGCTCCCGAATTCAGGCTTGCTCATTGCAGAAGAAACATTTCTCAGGCTCGCACAATCTCCCCCCCCTCCCCACGTTGCGGATGCTACTACAATAACAAGCAGCGAGGGCTTCCTCTTCCCCGATTCCTATCTTCTCCCACGCAATACGACCGCCGAAGAACTCCTCACAACACTCACAATGAGATTTGCCCAAAACCTCACCCCCGAAATCAAAGCTGGCTTTGCAGAACAAGGCTTAACGCTCTATGGTGGGGTTAAGCTTGCATCCATCATCGAAAAAGAATCTGTCCATATAGAAGAACGCCCAAAAATTGCTTCTGTATTTCTAAACAGATTGGCAATAAACCATAAATTAGAGACCGACCCGACCGTTCAATATGCGCTGGGCTATGATAGCGTCAATCAAACATGGTGGACAAATCCGCTCACCTACGCCGACCTTGAAATTGATTCGCCTTATAACACCTATCTTTATGTAGGGCTTCCCCCAACCCCAATTTCTAACCCATCCCTTGCATCATTAGAAGCTGTTGCCTTCCCCGCACAAACATCCTACTTTTTTTTCCGCGCCCTCTGCGATGGAAGCGGATTCCACGCCTTTGCCGAAACTTATGAAGGACACCTAGCAAATGGATGTGAATAACCCGCATGAAAAGATTCTTCTTCAACTTGCGATATTTCCGTAAAAACACCCCCTGGGATAGCGGAATCTCGCCCCCCGAATTGCTTGACTTCATTGAAACACATCCACCCGGACGCGCCATCGATCTGGGATGTGGCACCGGCACCAACGTAATTACCCTCGCCCAGCATGGCTGGCAAGTCAGCGGCGTAGATTTTGCATCTCGTGCTATCAAAATTGCTCAAAAAAAAGTAAAACGCACCAAAGTCAAAGCCGAATTATATGTTGGCGATGTCACGAAACTGCGCGATATTCACGGCAAATTTGACCTCGTCTTAGATATGGGCTGTTTTCATAATCTGGAAGATAAAAAAGTAGATTATCTCAATCGTCTCGATGAAATTCTCGCCCCAAAAGGATTTTGGCTACTCTACGCTCATCTGCTTTCTGAAGAACATAGAGACACGCGTCACGGACTTTCCAATAGCGAGATTGAAATGGTAGCAACTCGCTTCAATCTCATTTCCCGAAAAAACAGCTTCACCAAAATGGGGCGCAATGCGGTTTGGGCGTTATTCCAAGAAAAATAGATGGTAGTCTTTAT
>CAZAWS010000362.1:0-2304 GCA_964488755.1 uncultured Anaerolineaceae bacterium
GCGAATTTTTAATGCTTTTGCTATATTTTTTCAGAAATCTTATATGTTTTTGGCATCTTTTTACACAAAAACAAAAAAAGTTTTTAAAATCCGTGAAAATCTGTCTGATCCGTAAAATCCGTGTTCTATTTTGGTACTATCTAAGGGCTAAAGTCACTTACTACGAGGACTCTCTCTTTATTTTATAAGTATCAAAATCTCTTGCGACTTCAGAATTGGGGAAGACGGCGCGTGCCTCGCGGCGGATATCTCGCTCACGGTATCTGCGGGATAAATGAGTCAGGATCAGGCGCGTGACCCCAGCTTGCTTGGCAAGCTCCCCAGCTTGGCGCGCGGTGAGATGCCCAAATTTGTGCGCCATATCGGCATCATCTTCTGTATAAGTCGCTTCGCAGACGAGGGTATCTAGCCCTTTGCAGACCTCGAGCAAGTTCTTTGTTTTCCCCGTATCCCCAGTGATAGCCAGACTCGTCCCGTCCACACGCGCGCCAAGCACACTTTCAGGATCGATGCGCCGTCCATCGGGCAGAGTAACGCTTTTGCCGCGCACCAAATCCCCGCGAATGGGTCCAAAGGGAATCTCCAACTCATCCGCTTTATCAGCCAAAAATGGGCGATGAGATTTCTCTTCAAATTTATAGCCGAGACATCCCGGTCCGCGGTGAGAAACGGAAAAAGCACTCACAGTGAACTTTTTTGATTCAAATATGATGCCAGGCTCGATTTCGCGTAAATATAATTTCCCTTTCGGTTTTGCGCCGCGTAACACCACACCGTAGAGCAAATCGTGGACGCGTTCTAGGGTGCGCTGACTACCAAAAATCTCGAGATTGTCGAGAGCCTCCCAGCGCATGAGGGTCGAGATTAGCCCGCCCAACCCAAGAATATGGTCGAGATGCCCATGCGTGAGCAAAATGCGGTTGAGACGTTTAAAGCCCTGCCCTGATTTTAAAATCTGACGCTGAGTGCCTTCGCCACAATCGACTAAAAAGCGATATTCATCGTGTTTTACTATTTGTGCCGAAAGCCCACGCTGAATGGAGGGGGCAGAGGCAGATGTGCCGAGAAAGATGATTTCAAACAATTTTTTATCCTAGTTAGTATTGGAGTCCGAAGTCTCCTGACTTCGGCAAGTAAGAGTAAAAGATTAGAGGCTTTTAACTCTATATTGAAAATGTTTTTATATTGTAATCGCTTTTCTATTTTGCGTGCGTGGTGGTAGAATCAAAATACGCCCCATCCTACCCTCCCCCTGATGGAGAAGGGACTAGTCTCGAAGCTGAGACACTTTCTCCCCATCAGGGAAGAGATTAAAGAGGGAGCTGTTATTAAAATCAATATAAATCTCGGAGGCAGTAAAAATGGAAGAAAAAAAATCAACTTTTGCAGTAAAAAAGGGCTTGGCTCAAATGTTAAAAGGTGGCGTAATTATGGACGTGGTCACACCTGAACACGCCAGAATCGCCGAAGAAGCTGGTGCGTGTGCCGTGATGGCACTAGAGCGCGTCCCCGCCGATATTCGTAAAGATGGCGGCGTTGCTCGCATGAGCGACCCCGACATGATTGCTGAAATTATCGAAACAGTCAGCATTCCCGTCATGGCAAAAGCGCGCATCGGTCATTTTGTTGAAGCACAAATTTTACAACAACTGGGTGTAGACTATATTGACGAATCAGAAGTGCTCACGCCTGCCGATAACGACTATCACATCTACAAACACGATTTTGATGTGCCTTTCGTTTGTGGTTGCCGAAATCTTGGCGAAGCAATGCGAAGAATTAGCGAAGGCGCGGCGATGATTCGCACCAAAGGTGAAGCTGGTACTGGCGATGTAGTTGAAGCCGTTTATCACGCCCGCACCGTTTTTGGTCAAATTCGCCGTTTGCAAAATATGCCCATTGAGGAAGTAATGACTTTCGCCAAAGAAATCGGCGCACCTTTTGATATACTCATGGAAACTCGCGAACTCGGCAGAATGCCCGTTGTCAACTTTGCCGCGGGCGGCATTGCCACCCCCGCCGATGCCGCGTTGATGATGCAACTCGGCGTAGATGGCGTTTTTGTTGGCTCTGGCATTTTCAAATCTGGTGACCCCGCCAAACGTGCCGATGCTATCGTCAAAGCCGTCACCCATTTCAATAATCCCGAAATGCTCGCAGAAATCAGCCGCAACCTCGGCGAAGCAATGGTCGGTATCAACATCTCATCCATGCCCGAAGAAGATAAACTCGCCGGGCGCGGGTGGTAGGTTAGGATAATAGTAAATCAGTAGACTAGGAATCGGTGAATCAGGAACTAGTAAA
>CAZAWS010000363.1:0-2288 GCA_964488755.1 uncultured Anaerolineaceae bacterium
TTAAAATCCGCGAAAATCTGTCTAATCCGTAAAATCCGCGTTCTATTTTGAACCCTCTGAACGCTTACAAATACTTTAGCCATAATAGCGAGATAAATCTCGCACTACGGGAGCAATGATGCACAAACTAACAATTTTCTTTTTTAGGCAAGATTTTAACCAGCAAGATTGGCAAAAATTTATGGGCTTGGCAGAAAAAATGCCCGGTCTACGCCGTGAAACAGTCAGCGAGATTAATGATTTTGTCTACGGCGGAACAGGGCGCAATATAGAGAGAATACACGAATTTTATTTCGATTCCCGCCCCGCCCTCGATGCCGCGCTACAATCTCAAGAGGGGCAAATAGCAGGGGCATGGTTACACGAATTCACCCTCAAGCATTTCACGATGATGATTTCAGAACATAAAGAAGCGTTTCAGGAGGAATTTACGCCGTGAATTTTGTAGGGGCGTAGCCTGGCTACGCCCCTACAAAATTCACAAAGATTGCACAATTCTCTTCACCAACCCAGGTCCCTCATAAATCAGCCCCGTATAAAGCTGCACCAGCGTTGCGCCTAAATCTAATCTGCGTTTTGCATCTTCTGGATTCATGATTCCGCCCGAACTAATAATGGGGATTTTTCCATCGACCTGCTTCACAATTTGACTTAAAATCGCTTCGGACTTGACCCGAAGAGGCGTGCCGCTTACCCCGCCTGTTTCTTGGCGTTGGGCAGATTTTAGCCCATCGCGCGCGAGGGTGGTATTTGTCGCGATCACACCATCCATACCGGTATCAAGAATCACGTCAAGTGCGTCCCGCAGTTCTTCATCCGATAAATCAGGGGAGAGTTTTACCAGCAAAGGCAATCTTTTTCTCAAGATTTTCTGCTCTTCTTTACGCTGATAATCTAACTCTTTGAGTAACGATTCTAAGGCAGCGCGCCCTTGTAAATCCCGCAATCCCACCGTATTTGGGGAGCTGATATTGATAGCGATATAATCGGCACAGGGCGCAAAAAGTTGAAGAAGGGAGAGATAATCATAAACGGCTTCTTCGTTGGGGGTATTTTTATTTTTACCGATATTTATGCCCAAAACCATTCTCGTTTGACGCTTTTTAGGCAACTTCTTCGGAATGAATTTGTGTATTTCAATCACTTTTTTTTCTTTGATATTTCGGTTTTTGCAATGCCCAATCGCCTTAAGTGACCTAAGAACTTTTGCCGAACCTGCGGAGGGAAATCCCATGCGGTTGATCACAGCCTTATCTTCGGAAAGCCTAAAAACGCGCGGCGGTGGATTGCCCGCCTGAGGGAGGGGTGTGATGGTGCCAACTTCTATATGACCAAATCCCAAAGTGGCAAGTCCACGCACAGCGACCGCGTCTTTATCGTATCCTGCCGCTAAGCCGACTGGGTTATGAAAATATAATCCAAAGGCGGTCACAGCTTTGGGCGGCGTAAAAAAAGTTTTTCTCAAAAAATTCTCTGCACCAAGTATGGACGGCACGCGCTTGAGGGCGTAGATGATTTGAATATGAGCAGTTTCGGGGTCTGCTTTGAAGAGGAGAGAGCGGAGGGTTTTATACATAGGAAATTACGGTTTTGTGTTGGTAGCTAAAAGCTACGCACTTATTTTATGGCGGTTTGCAAATTTCTTACATTCTGCTAAATAATCATCTGCTCTTTCTTGCAATTTGGGCAAGAGCGAAAAATCCCCTTTTAGCATATCTTCGCCAAAATTTATAAGCTGATATTTCTTTTTCTCTAGCTCAGACTCTAGAAGGCTCTCATCCATTTTTTCAGGGAAAAAGGCATCATCGGTTGTTGGCGCTTCACGCTCACCAAGTTCTACGAGCAACCAATCGAGAGAGACTCTATCTTTTTGGGGATTCTTGATATCTGCAATTATTACCCAAGGAAATTCGCCTGTCTCATAATTTAGAAGAACTTCAGTTGTAGAATTTTGGTAAGTGACTATCACACCCCCCTGATCATGCTCAGTCTTTATTTTTTTAAAGGCAAATTTTCTCTCAAGGCTTGAAAACTTTTTTTCTAAAAGTTTTTCAATATTAACTTTATTCATCTACTTCACTGCTCCTAAAGGGTGCCCCTATTAATGGATGTACTTCTAATACTTTTTAATGAACGCCAATTTTACCGCACCTATGAAAACAAGTGAAAATCCAATGCCGATAAATGACCACTTAAGAGCTGTGAAGACAGATGCCATCCACGCGAGGGCAGTCAATTCTCTTGGGTATTGTAAATACATCGTTGGTAAGCGTTCAGGGGGCTCAAAA
>CAZAWS010000364.1:0-2268 GCA_964488755.1 uncultured Anaerolineaceae bacterium
ACTGAATGTTCGCTTATTTTTATATCGAAAAAACACATTTACCTCTGAGAAGGCAAAAAAAAGCAACCTTTGTTCTAAAACGCCCATTCACATCAGCAAAAAATGGACATTATCGGTCATTTTCTAGCTTAAGACGCATCTCTCCCTGGGTTCTTTGCTTAGTTTTTTTATCTCCAGCAAAACCTGTAGCAAATTGCGTGTACAAAGTAGGAGAAAAATCCCATAGTTCCAAAATGCGTTCTTGTACTTCTGTAAGTGGTGTAATCTGATAACGAGTTTCTTTGTCTACAGATATAATTACGAGGTTTATGTACGCAAAAGCCTTCAAGATGCGCTCTGTAGTTGGGGTAGCAGTACTACGTTTTGGATTACCCGGATAAAGTCCAGCTATTTCTGTGTCTTCTTTGGCTAAAGCTGTTTTTGCGAGATAATCGCCTAATGCTAAAACACGAGCGGCAAGTGTCAGGAGGAGAAACAAACCTTTAGCATGGTCGTCACGATGTATGTAGAGCGGGCTAATCACCAGAACATCACCTTTCAGGCGGCGAAAAATATTTTCTGCAATATATTGGTTTCTATAAACAAGTATAGCTTTGGTGAAAGGGAGTTTTTCTTCTGGGGCATTGCTAGCGTAGATACGCCATCCGGCTCTGTTTTCAACTTTTGCAATAGCTTCGTGATTACGATTGACGCTTATCTGAAAACGAATTTGTGTTTTCGTGCGGCTAGGTTTGTTTTTATAGCCTCGTATTTGTCGTTCGGTGACTTCTTTTTTGTAGTCACAGACAAATAGATTTTCTACTCTGTACTTTTTTTCAATTTTTTTGATAAAAGCCTTAAGTTGGACTTCATCTCTGATTTGACGTTTCCCACGTTCTGGGGGCGGGGTTAAGGCTTTCAGTGCTTCTTCGGCTTTGTCTAAGCGAGCATCTAAGCCTTTTTGCATGCTTTTTGCGTAGGCTTCAGAATACACTATCAAAAGTCGCTCTTTCCACTCTTCAGTTTCATCACCAATTTCATGTTGTTGAGTTCTTGTAGCTTCAAAACCACGTGCTATAGAGGACCTTTCTTCCCCTTTGTGAAGCCGAAAAACATCAATCATTTCTTCTTCTCGTCCAACCCAAGGTGCCAAGAGATTGTCTAAAAGTTCATTGTCTTTTTTTAGCGGTGTCAGGTAGAAGTCATCGCCTACTGATATTACCGCTCTTGTTTCCAGAGCACTCATTTTACTGTCTCCCACCATCAACATCCCCGCTTTTTGCGTTATTTCTTTGACACGCAAATATGCAGGGATGTAAAGCGGATCGTCCGCACTATCTCCAGAAAGAGCATCTATTGCCAGCGGTAAACCCAATGGGTCTAAACTCGCTAACATTAGTTTATATTGAACTTCATAAATTCCATTTTTGCCTTTGCCTACCTGAAACATAGGGTGTTTTTCCGGATCATGGTGAACTTTTTCTGTGGTAGCATCAAGGCGTACTATGGGAGTGGAACTTCCTAAGTCATACACTCGTAACATATGGCTGCCTAGGAAAAGTTCTATTTTTCGCCCTACGGCTGTATCACTTAACTGGCGCAAACATAAGGCTAAGCGGTCATCTGTGAAATCTAATTCTCTTACCAATTGCCCGGACAGTATGCTCAATATGTGTGCATGGCTACGAACCCATTCACGGACATTATCCATGCAATGGTTATGTTCAGTAAGAATATGTATTAGCCAAATCAGAACTACCCAACCATGGCTTAATCCCTGCCAATTTCCATGAGCTTCTATCGCAGAATCTACGGCTTCTTGCACTTTCATCTTTCGCAAATGTCCAAAGATAATCGGAATATCATCTAATCTTTCTACTTCTATTTCCATTTTTTGATCCTCTGTAGTATCCATAACCACGAGGATACCAGATTTTGCTTTTCTTCTTCTATTTAGATGAAATTTGAACGCTTGTGAGCCAAATTTTGAATTCCGTTTTTACTGCTAAAAATCAGCGAACGTTCAGTTATTATACTGACAATTGGCACAAACTTTCACATTTTATTTCACCACAAAGGTAGGGTGATAAAAATGATGAAAAATGACATTCGAAATAATGCCATTTTTGTTCCGAAAATCATTCGCCTATCTTTTGGGCATGCTTCATCTCAACTATGAATGAATTCATAGGCTGATACAGGAAGTCCGTTTAAACGGACTTGGCATTTCAGCGTGGGATTTCAATCCCATGCTGGAGAATGCAGAATAAAAGTCGTGGTAAAAATCAT
>CAZAWS010000365.1:0-2240 GCA_964488755.1 uncultured Anaerolineaceae bacterium
CAACAACTCCCACCGCTACAGCTACAGCCACCGCCCCCGCCTCACTAAGCATTCTCATTAACGAAGTTGGCTGGGCAGGCACATCGGCATCATCAACCGATGAGTGGATTGAACTTTATAACGCCAGTAGCTTCGCCGTTGATTTTGACGCAGGCTGGAAACTAATCTCAACAGACGGTGGCGTAGATATTACACTTACCGGAGTCATCGCTGATGGCGATTATTACCTACTCGAGCGCAAAGATGATAATACAATCTCAGACATTGCCGCAGACTTGATTTATAGCGGCTCACTGTCTAATAATGGAGAATACCTTAAATTATTAGCCCCAGATGGAAGCGTTGTGGATACAGCCAATAACGATGGAGGTAGTTGGCCCGCAGGAAACGCCTCCCCAAATTATGGTAGCATGGAGCGAAATGGCGTTCACACCGATAAATCCTCCGCATGGTTTACCAACACTGGCGCAGTTAGGAATGGGCTAGACGCAGAAGGCAATAAAATCAATGGCACCCCCAAGCGAGCAAATTGGGCAATTAGCGTCACCGCTACAGCCTCCCCCAAGCCTACAGCCTCCTCTAAACCTACAGCAACCTATTTCTATCTCGCCCCCTCCGCCACCCCAACATCCTACCCCTTTCAATCTATTGTCCTCAACGAAGTTCTTCCCCGCCCCGGTTACGATTGGAACGGAGACGGCGTAATAAATACAAATGACGAATTTATCGAAATCATCAACCGCGGAAATAGCGATGCAAGCCTAAATAGCTGGAAGCTACAAATAACAAGCGACAACTCCGCCTACATATTGCCAAATATCACCCTAAAAGCGGGGGGAAGAGTGGCAATCTTCGGCAATACCTCACACCTCCGTCTCAGCGATAGCGGGGATACAGTTCGCCTACTCAAGAGCAATAATCAAATCTCAGACGTGGTCACCTACACAATCGCCACAAAAGCCGACCATTCTTGGTGCCGCTTCCCCGAGCACGGCTACTGGAATCCCGACTGCTTCCCCACCCCTCATGAAGAAAACACCCTGCATGGAAAATTCAGCAACAACCCATACTCAATTCATGCCGCTTGCCTCGTACCAGACACCGTCCCCGAATCAATAACGCTCATCGAATGTGGCGCGCTAGGAACAAATATCATAGATGCAGATTTTTGGAATTACGACACTTGGATGATATGGATAACGGAACGCGCGAAACATCCAACTTGGGTGCGGTAAATAAACAGGGAACCGAAAAAGCGCGTAGTATCGCTAATCCCATCTGCGACAAACTTAAGATTTCTCCCCATCAAAAGACAAAACCGAAAACAAAATAAGCGTAAATAGGAAACGAGGGGGGTATTGCATCTTAATGAATAATAATATACAACAAAGGCGACCTTTCGGAACTGAAAGGTCACCTTCACTACACACAAGATATACGCGAGATCTCGAAAACTACCTAAAACAACCCTATTTATTGCAATTATGTGAACTTGAACTACACTAAAACTTGTACCAAGAAGGCAAACAAGGTGATATATATCAAGTTTGTCTCACACACAAGGCATATTAAATAATGTCCCTAACCCACAGGAAGCATGGCTTCCCCGACGACTTAATCATGGGCATTTCTAATTGACGTTGACAGCAAAGCCCCTTAGAAACTATTTTTTTGATAATTCCTAAACAAAATCACGCCCAAAACAGGGAGCATTGCATTCAATCCAAGTCCAATCAAAATATGATAATTCAAAAAGAAATTTGGGAGAATGCCTTCATTAATCAGAAATAAAATTGACCACAAGCCTACAGGGATATTAACTAAAAGGCTCACAATTAACCCTGGGTTATACAGTTTTTTCGCTTTGATTGCCAAGACTATATGCGCTATCCCCGCAAAAAATGAGAAGTAGGGAATCCACAACCCAAAGCGATAATCAAGCGTGGATAAAAGTCCAAAAAGCGGCAAGGCGACCCAGATCAGGCTGGTATTCACAAAGAAGATGAAGTTCTCGTTCATAGGCTCGTCTTCTGTTTCCAGTTTGAATATCTTGGTGTTGAAGTACTTTGCAAAGCCACCGGGGAAAATATATTCTTCTGTTTGGTGGAGCATGTAAAGGGGAGTTTGCAGCAGCAAAATAAAAACAACGAAATCATATTGGCGCACAAATACGAAAAGAAAAACCAGCAAAAAGATAGAGAGAATAAGCCCCACTTTTGCCCAATCTTTTTTGAGCCATT
>CAZAWS010000366.1:0-2240 GCA_964488755.1 uncultured Anaerolineaceae bacterium
GCTTAGAGTGGCACCTGTGCTCCCCCAAAAATTTGGATGAATGCGGATATGCCCTTTCGTACCGTAAATGAAGAAATCATTCATATTTTCAGCAAGAAAAGTACTCGTGAATTGCGATACCACACCGTTTTTGTAAACCAATATCGCCGAAAGTAATTCGTCTACACCAGTATTCCCCATCAGGGCATGAATCTTGAAGGACTGCGGGAATTCGCCCAGCACCCATTCAGAAACAGCCAAGGGATAAATGCCAATATCTAGCAAAGCACCACCTGCCAGATTTGGGTCGAACAAACGACCAGTTTCATCCCTTGTGGGGCGGAAACCAAAGGTGGATGTCAGCATTTTAATTTCGCCGATATGCCCAGCATCCAGCCATTGGCGCACAGTATCGTAAATTGGCAAAAATCGAGTCCACAGGGCTTCCATGAGGAAGAGTTTTTTCTCACGCGCAGTCGCAATCAGCTTTTTTGTTTCAGCGGCGTTAACGGTCATCGGCTTTTCGCATAAGACATGTTTGCCCGCTTCTAATGCCAACATACTATGCTCAAAATGCTGATGATGCAGGGAACTAATATAGACCGCATCTACATCGGCATCGGCTACGAGAGCGGCATAAGAGTCATAGGCTTTAGGCACTTTATATTTCTTTGCAAAAGTCTTCGCTCGTTTTTTGCTCGAACTGGCGACCGCAACAATCTCTGCATCAGGAATAGTTTTTATCCCTTCCGCAAAGGCATGGGCTATTTTTCCGGGAGAAATAATGCCCCATTTAATTTTTTCTGTCATTTCTTTTTCCTTTTTCCAAAAGCCAAGCCCGCTATCCCTGCTGGAAGCACAAGCCCGCCCACACAGGGGATTGGGCTACCGCTCGGCTTTTCTTCGGCGGGCGCATCTTCTTCTAGTTCTGAAATCAATTCGGGGGTTGCGACTTCTGCGCTGGCTTGCCCTAGCGTGAGATCGTCTATATAAATTGTGCCGCTGGGTGCGTCTTCTGTGCCATCTGGGGTATTGAAGCCGAAGGCAATAGATTGAATTTGGTCTGGTTTTGCAAAAACTGAGCCGCCATCTTCTTCCCAGTCAACGCGGTGGAATTTATCCCAGCGAAGCGTAATTTTTTCCCATCCGTTATTATTCGCTTGAATTTGTGTGAAATAATTTTCTCTTCCAATGTCGTTTTCTATGAAAATATCAACATTGAAAAGCGTGCCTGCCTGTTCTGTGTAAACGTAGAAAGAAATCCCTTCACTGTCACCCCAGTTTTGGGCGTTTTCATAAGTTAGCTCACAAGTTCCCCAACTATAAAGAATAATGTCGTACTCAATCTTTAAGGCGCGCTCCCCTTCATGCGCCATTTCATTGCTAGGAACGCAAGAAAGTGTAGAATTTGGTTCTTGTTCATCTGAGTAGGCTTCCCATCCAAAACTTTCAGCGGGGGGATTGCTTTCAAAATCGTCAATTATGCTGGATGCGGATAGAGGAGGCGCAGAATAAAGTTCGGGGACAGGAGGTGCTTCTGCGGCGGGATCAAGTTCACTCACGGACGGTGCGGACGTGTCCCCAGCTTGCCACCGTTGGTAGGCATCGTTTAGCTGAGGAACAAATGCCTCCGTGGCGAGCCGACTTCCCTCTTTTGAAGGATGGTCATCGTCAGAAGGATAGTAGAGGGTATCGCCGCCATTGGGTCCCGTCAGCACATCGTAAAAATCAAAAACTGCCACATTGCCACCTTCGTAATCAGCCAACCAATCGTTAGCAAGCCAATTATTAAAAGCGCGGGCGTTAGCAGCGTTGGAGCCATCGGAAAGGGGCGGGGCAGTGATGGCGATGAAGAGTTTGTCGGGGCGAGTGGCGAAATAGTCGAGGATAGTATTGTAGACATATTTTGCGCCTGCAACGGTCATATCCTCGTAATCACCGGGCGGATCGTTGGGATTTCCGTAAAGGTCAGAATTGGGAAAACAAGATTTGAACATGATAATCTCATTTTCACCACCGGGGTCAGGAAGATTGCGCGTATAAGATGAATTTTGCGCATTTTCGTTGAAAAGCGCATTCATATAGGTTGGCGTTTCATCGCTGGCAAACCACTCCACCCAATTTGGGATGTCGGTCGCGTCTCCGATGCCATCGGGACCCCAGCCATAGTTGGTATCGCTGACGAAATAATTATTCTCTCCGAGCGTGCTACCAAGATTGCCATAGCCATCGGTGAGCCAATTTTCTCCAGTCGAGTGGTG
>CAZAWS010000367.1:0-2237 GCA_964488755.1 uncultured Anaerolineaceae bacterium
GGTAGAAATACATTCAGTTCGATGCTCCCTTAAAGGCAATAACAGAATTTATGAAAAAGTGTTCTGGTACAGTGGTAACATTTAGGAAAAATGGAGAAGCCCCCGCCTCGCGCGTGATTTAGGCTTGCACGCCCTCTAAAAACAGCTTCTCTACGTAAACGCCTGCTCGCCTCCTCCCTACAAAATGGTATACTTCTCCCCGCTGGAAAATCTACTACTAAATTTTCACCACGAAGGCTTACTTTTTCTTCACGATGAACAACCCTATAAAAACCATGAGTAAAAATATACGAAACTTCTCCATTATCGCCCATATAGATCACGGAAAATCTACGCTGGCAGATAGGCTATTACAGCTCACCAACACCATCGCCGACAGAGATATGACCGCACAGATTTTGGACGATATGGATTTAGAACGCGAGAAAGGGGTCACCATTAAAGCCTCTGCCGTCTATATGGATTATGTCGCCGAAGATGGGCAAACCTACGACCTTAATTTAATCGACACCCCCGGTCATGTAGATTTTGGCTACGAAGTTAGCCGCGCCATGAACGCCTGCGAGGGCGCGCTCCTTATCGTAGATGCTACTCAGGGTATCGAAGCACAAACCCTCGCTAACCTCTACTCTGCCCTCGATGCCGATTTAGAGATTATCCCCATCATTAATAAAATTGATTTGCCCTCTGCCGACCCTGACAAAGTAGCAGAAGACATTGTTTCTTTGCTCGGCGGAAACCCTGATGAGATTTTGAGGATTTCGGCGAAGAATAATATCAATATCCCCGCGGTTTTAGAAGCAGTTGTAGCGCAAGTCCCACCGCCACGAGGAGACCCAAAAGCTCCTCTGCGCGCACTGATTTTCGACACACATTACGATTCTTATAAGGGCGTGATTGCTTATATCCGTGTAGTGGATGGAGAGATTAAGAAAAACGATAAGTTAATGCTGATGTCTACTCAAGTAAATGTAGACCCCGTTGAAATTGGTATTTTCGCACCCACGATGAAGGTTACGAAAAACATCCACGCGGGGGAAGTTGGGTATGTCGCTACGGGGCTGAAAACTGTTCAAGACTGCCGAGTTGGTGATACGGTCACGCAAGCCCAAGGTCCGGCGCGTACCGCCCTTCCCGGATATCAAACACCGAAGCCAATGGTTTTTGCGGGCATTTATCCCGTTGTCCCCGAAGAATATGAAGAGCTTCGAGATGGGCTAGAAAAATTGCAGCTAAATGATGCTTCTTTAGTTTATCTGCCAGAAACTTCTCAGGCTTTAGGCTTTGGCTTCAGGGCGGGATTTTTGGGATTATTCCACATGGAGATTATTCAAGAGCGGATTGAGCGCGAATATAATTTGAACGTGCTTTTTACCGCCCCTTCGGTAGAGTATGAAGTTTTGCTGAGAAATGGAGAAACTATGCGCATAGATTCTCCTGCCAGCCTGCCCGAAGAAGGTGAGATTGCAGAAATTCGCGAGCCGTGGATGAATATAGAAATCTTCACGCCGACTGATTATTATGGTCCTATTATGGAGTTGGTCACCAAGCGACGCGGTATGTTTTTAGAGCAACAATACCCCGCCCCCAGCCGCGTACAATTAAATTATGAAATTCCACTTTCTGAATTGATTGTAGACTTTTTTGATGCCCTAAAATCGGGGACGCGTGGTTATGCTTCGCTCGATTATCACTTCAAAGAATATCGCAAAGACGATTTGGTGAAGTTGGAGATTTTGGTCAATCACGAGCCGATAGATGCTTTAGCAACTATTGTGCACAAAGATTCGGCGTATAGAAAAGGGCAAAAACTGATTACGAAATTGCGGAAAACAATTCCCCGCCAAATGTTTGATGTGGCAATTCAAGCCGCGGCTGGCGGGCGTGTAATTAGCCGTGCCAATGTAAAAGCCTTGCGTAAAGATGTAACCGCAAAATGCTATGGTGGCGATGTCTCTCGTAAGAAAAAGTTGCTAGAAAAACAGAAAAAAGGCAAAAAGCGGATGAAGATGGTCGGCAGTGTTGAAATCCCGCAAGAGGCTTTTATGGCTGTTTTGAAATTAGATGATTAGTTCTTAGAATCCACGAAGAGACACGAAGAAGTACGAAGAAAAACTTAAAAGAGCAAAGGTTACAAGGGTGACAAAGGAAGCAAAAGTACAAAAACATAAAATTTCTAATGTGCTTTTGTTCTTTTGTACCCTTCGTTCTTTTGCAACTTTTGCAACTCTTGCAAC
>CAZAWS010000368.1:0-2233 GCA_964488755.1 uncultured Anaerolineaceae bacterium
AATCAAGTTTAGCGAGATTATTTGCCAAATAAGCCACCGAGCGCATCCGCGGCACTGCCGAGATTGCTTTTTCCTTCAAGCAGACCATCAATTTGACCGCTAACGGAAGCGGGCAATTTATCTTTGACGAAATCAAGAACAACTTCTACGGCTACCTCAGCTTGTTTTTCTGTAATGCCTGTTTTATTTACAACCAATGCTACTAGTTCTTCCATTTTTATATCTCCTATATATGATGAATAAGACACAAAATTTTACCATCTTATCCCCATAAAACCCATAGAATATGCGCGGTTGCCAAGCCTAGTAAAACGCCTAAAATTGCTTCTAGCGGCGTATGCCCAAGTACCTCACGCAATTTTTTCTCTGCTTTAAAATCGCCGCTTAGAAGCTCACGAATTAGCAAATTGATTTTTTCGGCATGAAGCCCCGATTGCCTGCGAACACCTGTGGCATCGTAAATCACAATCATCATCATTGGAAAAATAACGCCAAAAACAGCAGAATCAAAACCAACAAAAAGCCCTGCGCTATAAGCGGTGCTCACCATCATGGCAGAGTGAGAGCTAGGCATTCCACCTGCGCTCAACATTAACGCAAAATCTATCTTCCCCGAACGAAAATACTCCACTGGCACTTTTATGGTTTGCGCCAACGCCCACGCAATAACAGCACTTAGAAAAACAGGATTTTGAAAAACATCTAGCGGGCTATTCATTAATCAACTCCTCTTCTGATAATTCTTTTTCAGACAATTGTTTTATTTTCAACTCAGCTTCCTCTAATAAAAGCGCACAGCGTTTGCTTAATTCTTGCCCACGCTCAAAAAGAGCCATCGATTCATCAAGCGCGCTTTGCTCATTTTCGAGTTTTTCTACCACCGCTTCTAACTCGGCATAGCTTTCCTCATAAGTCATTTCTTCTGTTTTTTTCATTTTTGCTCCAATACTTTTGCACCAAAAGCCCCATCTTTTACCCGAATTTTCAAATCATCGCCCGTATTTGCATCGCTTACGCTTCCTAGAATTTCTCCGTTTTCCTTTGTGACGATGGCGTAACCGCGCGCCAAAACAGCTTGTGGATTAAGCGCAGAGAGCCGTTTATTTACCCCTACCAACTTCTCCCGCTTCATCACCTGACTTTGGGCTTGCGCGGCTTCGAGACGCAGAATCTGTGCGTCTACATTTTGCTGGTCTCGCTGAACACGTCTCAGTGGGGATGCGTACCCCAGCCTCGTACGGAAACTATCTACGCTAAGCATTTTTCTCTCTAGCACTGCGTAGATATTGGAAACCAGTTGCTCTTTATAATATCCCACCGCACCATATAACTCGTTGATGGTGATTGGGGTTGCCAACTCTGCCGCGGCGGTGGGAGTAGCCGCGCGTAAATCGGCGGCAAAATCGCTTAGGGTGAAGTCTGTTTCGTGTCCCACCCCTGAGATGATGGGGACAGGAGAAGCGGCGACCATACGCACGACTAACTCATCATTAAATGCCCACAAATCTTCAATTGAGCCACCGCCGCGTCCAAGCAGTATCACGTTTAGGTCAGGGACGATGCGGAGCAATCCATCCAACGCATTAACGATGCCCGCAGGTGCGGCATCCCCCTGCACGAGAGTTGGCGCAAGGATTACTTCTGCGAGCGGCATTCGGCGGCGCAGGGTGTTGAGCATATCCCGCAGTGCCGCGCCAGTTGCAGAGGTAACAATGCCAATCTTCTTGGGCATTTGGGGAATTTCTTTTTTGTGGGCTGAATCAAAAAGCCCTTCGGCTTCGAGCATCGCTTTCAGGCGCAAAAACTCCTGATAGAGCGCACCTTCACCAACAGGGCGAATCTCCTCGGCATAAAGTTGATACTGTCCCCCTGCATCATAAATGCTGATATACCCGCTCACTTCAACTTCCATACCTTCACGCAAATCGAATGAAAGCCTAGAGGCTTGCGAACGCCACATTACACAGCGTAAAGACGCGCCACCATCTTTAAGCGTGAAATACAAATGCCCAGAGCGAGGACGAGAAAGGTTAGAAAGTTCACCCTTCACCTGCGCATTTTTGAGCATTTCATCGGTTTCGAGAAGCTCGCGAAGATACTGGGTAATAGTGCTCACTGTCCAGCGCGGAGAGGAAAAAAGAGAGGTCTGATTCATTTTGTTTAGGATACTTGAGGAGAGACGGTTTTGCAAGTGCATTTAGGCAAGAAGAGTATGTCAACGAATCGTGGGGAT
>CAZAWS010000369.1:0-2222 GCA_964488755.1 uncultured Anaerolineaceae bacterium
AGTTCATCTAATCGTTTCCATCCATCCATTGTTAGAAAACGGTGATTAGCGGTTGCTTTTATTTCTCTACCTAAACGTGTTTTCATCAATGACACAGGTTTTTTCCCTGTAGAGAAGGCACGGCTTACAGGCATTTTACCTATTTTTAATGTTTCGGGGTTTAATGCCCAAATATTAAAATCTGTTTTCCCTTCAAGTGTTTTTAGGGGTGCCTGAGAGCCATCTTTTGCCAAAGTGATGAGTGTATCTCCTGTAAGGCATCCCGATTCTCTCAAATCTGAGAGCACGGGACGTTTATCTGAGCGTTGTTCGATGGCACGGCTAAGTTGTGCCGCTGTAAGAACGGGGACATTAATTTCTTTTGCTAAAACTTTGAGGCTACGAGAAATATAAGAAACTTCTTGCACGCGGTTGTTTGAGCGCGTATCGCCACCCATGAGTTGCAGATAGTCGATGACGATTAAGTCTAAACCGTATTCCATGTGCAAACGTCTGCATTTTGTGCGTAATTGAAGTGGGGAGACAGCGGGGGTATCATCCAGAAACATGGTTGTTCCTGAAAACATTTCTATAGATTGGGTGAATTTGGGCCAATCGTCATCATTTAGTTTGCCCGTTCGCAAGCTCTGCGAATCGATGCCTGTTTCTTGAGAAATCATACGTTGTGCCACTTGCTCGTTTGACATTTCTAAGGAGAATACGGCAACGTGTTTTTTATGCAAAACAGCCGCGTTTCTTGCAACAGACATCAGAAAACCAGATTTACCTTGTCCTGGACGACCGGCAATGATGAGTAAATCGGAGGCTTGTAAGCCACCGAGCAAACGGTCTAGGTCTATAAAGCCAGTGGGTACGCCAAAAATCTCATCATCGCGTTTTGAGAGTTCGTCAACGGTGTCATAAACATTGCTCATCACCGTTTTGATTGGTTCTACATCGTTCGATATGCGTCTTTCACTGACGCTAAAAATTGCTTTTTCGGCATTGTCCATCACGTCGTCTATGGCGGTTTCTTCTTCGTAGGCGAGGGTGGCGACTTTATTTGCCGCGGCTAGAAGTTTGCGCCGCAGGGAATGTGCTTCGATGACGCGTCCGTAGGCTTCTGCGTGCAAAGAAGTGGGGACTTGGTTGACCAGCGATGTTAGATAAGCAGGTCCGCCAATATCGGCAAGTTGATTATGATTGCGTAATTCTTCTGAGACGGTTAACAAGTCGAAAGGCACGCGTGATTCCTGAAGTCTAGTAAACGCGTCCCAAACCCAGCCAAGGCGGTGTATGTAGAAATCATCGCCTTGTAAGAATTGGGCGAGGTCATAATACACTTCGGGGTTAATGAGCACTGCACCGATTACGGCTTCTTCGGCTTCTCGGCTGTGCGGAACGCCAGGAACGGCGATTTCAGTTTCTGGAGGGGCAATATCATTCATAAGGAAAATATAAGCTCGTGGGGATGGAGGGGGAGAGCGTAAAGTTTACGCCTAAAAGATGTTGATTGAGGGCACTCAAGTTTGGGTTACGCGCGTCTCTGTGCATTTCATCCAAGAGAAAAAATTAGTTGGGATTATCGGTGTCGGTTTTATCATCTAATCCGTCAAAAAATTCTTCAAAAATGGAGAGGTGCTCGTCATTTGGTGAGAGTGTTTCGTTGTCTTGCCTTTCGTTTCGTATGTCTTCATCGGGAAAGATGCCGGCGTTGTCGAGAACGGCGGGGTCAACAAAGATGGGGACGTGGGCACGCACTGCCATAGCGATGGCGTCGGAAGGGCGGGAATCTATGTGGATAGTTTTACCATTGATTTCGGTGACGATATTGCCGAAGAAGATATTTTCTCTTAGGGCTACGATTTCTATGTGTAAAATTCGTGCGCCGAAGAGGTTGATGGTGTTTTTTAGAAGGTCGTGGGTAAGGGGGCGCGCCATTTCTATTTCTTGTAGGGAAACACTGATGGCTTCTGCTTCGTGGGGTCCGACCCAGATGGGCAGGTATCTATCGGTGTTGATTTGGTGCAGTACGATGACCCGTTGCGGGGACATTAAGCTGACGCGAACGCTATCAATGGTGACTTGAATCATTTTGCTCATGCGAACTCCGTATTTAGAGAAGGGCTTGTATTTTATCATTATTTTGCTGTTGCCATAATAATAAAAAGGGGCTATAATATCGTTCGCTCAAATCGGGGCGTGGCGCAGCCCGGCTAGCGCGCTTGCATGGGGTGTAAGAG